>CAZCIH010000067.1:0-4496 GCA_964498855.1 uncultured Candidatus Saccharibacteria bacterium
TATTCTAGGCCGAAAACAAGATTATTTCCACCGAAAAGAAGAGATACTTTTTTCGATGTCTGCTTTAGCCCTGCTATCGGCTGAATTATAAAACCATCCGATCATAAAAAATCGACCTTGTTGTACACCGATATAATGAGTCATGTTCATCTTTTGGCCACCCCCAACATCTGACTCCGTCGTTAAGCGCAAAGCATCAACACCGTCTAGGCTCGCTTCATCTCGGCTCAAAAGATGGTGTGACGTTTTGCCAGATAACACTATTTTTTCACCCATCACCTTCGACTTCTGAGTATATTCAGCTAATGAGATTTGACTCGTATCGACTGGCTTTTTCGTTTGACTTGCCAATACCCCACCACCGCCCTGCTTACCGATGCCAACAAAGCAACCCTCTGCCTGCGACTTGATAGCTTCATCCTGATCTAATGTTTTAGAATAATCCGCGGGCAATTCAAGCTCAAAACAATCAGTCTGATGCACTTTTGGCGCGCTATAGACAACTACGTAATATCTCCAGCCCCAAAATGGAAATGAGAATGACAAGCGCCCGACGTGACCGATGGCCTTTTTTGGCCTCGAGTGCGAGATCCTCAGGGTTAACTATGTGGACATTACTATTGGTGGCAGGTGCTGAAACTGAGTCCGGCGGTAAAGACTTTTCAGCTTGGCCGTTCATGGAATTAGCCTATTTCCAACTCCAATGTTCTAGTGCAGCATCGAAGCTTTTCTTGGAAAAATCATCTTTATAACTTCCAGCAATAACAAATCCACGCGCTGTCAAGCTATCTTTTTTGTAACGATCTTTGCCAAAATCAACCAACACCATGACATCAGGAAAGCTCTGAGCTGATTGTGACCCTGTAAAGGTGATTTTCTTCGCAGCCACACCACCAACTGTGATTGCCGTTTCCTTATCTAGTTTAATGTTCTTATCAGCACCGGAGCGGAAGTATGCTAAAACACTATCGAAAGTGGCTTTATCGGCCTCTGTGTAAGGTAATATCTGCAAGTTGCTAGTCTTTTGAGTGCCATAGGTGGCGCCAAATAGGCACCAATCGTTGTAAAATGGCTGATTTTCCTTTGGTAGTATCGTCTCAAAGCAAGGGCTCTCGATACCGATAAAATCATTCACTACTTGGCTGGGTGGAATTGACGGAAAAATTGATCCGACCACTGACGGTGCTACCGTAGTTGGCAAGTTGGATGTTGTTAGCTTTATCTGCGCAGTAGCAGTATCCGGACTGGAAGCGTAGCTAGCCTCAGAGTTCATATCAATAACATCAGAATCATCACCCTCCCCCTGTGGCCCCAAACTGTTCATATAATCAGTCACACTATAATCTGAATCACTTTTTTGTTCAGTTGTCGGTGTTGGGCTAGGGCTGGGAGTAGATGTGTTCGTTGCCACTGAAGCAGGTTTGCCGGTCATAATAGAGACTATCTTAGTTCTAGTCGGGCTATATGCCATCGCCCCGCCAATACCGACTAGTAAAGTAGCTCCAATAGCAATAAGTGCAAATTTTAATCCTTTCTTACTTGCTTTTTTAGTGACCTTGGAAGCTGTTGACGGTGTTGATTTTGATTGATTACCCCCTAACGCGGCTGTACCGGCCAAATGATCCTCACCTGGAAAACCATGATTACCAGTAAGATTATTTGGTGACTTTTTGGTAATATCTTTGACTGCTACGTTATTTAGCTTGACGGCAGGCGAACTGGCTTGTAGCTTGCTCGGTTGCTTATCTTGATCAACAACTGCCGGCTTATTGGTAATTTTGTCCGCTGCAGTACCTGACTGCACGGGCATATCTTCAATAGTGGCACTTCGATCAGATGAATAACTCTTCTGAAGATTATCTCGTGGATCTGTAGCCATCACTTGGCTACTACTATTTACAGGTTTATCAGCTGGTTTTTTCACCACATCCGTCATTGTTGTCGATGCTGGCTGTTCTGTCGGCTGGGCAACAGGACGTACCGAGCTCTTAATTGGCTTGTCATGAGTATCAGCAATAATATCATCAAGCTTATTAGAAATCTTATTTGACTGCTGATCTGATGAGCTATTTGGCTCAGTCTGGCCGACGGGCTTATCAGGCTTCACATCAGCTCCATCGCTAGTCGAAGAAACCGATTGCGCACCAGGGCTAAAAGTAGCTCCTGGCTGAAAGCTCAATGCTGGTGGCTCATCATGAGCATGTAATGTCCGGCCGGCGGATGGACCACTAGCAAACAAATCTACTTTGTCATTTGTTTCATCATTCATAACAATTTTAGTTCATTATATCAGCTCATCTACTGCAAACCAAAAAACTTATGTCTATTCATGTTGCTGGCCCATATAACGGTTATAATCCGACCAACTACCACCCAGCAGGGCAACCGCTAGCTCAATCCCCAAATCAACCGTTTTGTTTTCTATATCACGAGTCGGATTAATCTCCACCACATCAACCGCACGAATCGCAAGATCGGCCAGCCGACGAGCCAAGTAGCTAACCTCGCGGTAAGTTAAACCGCCGTGATTAACAATACCTGTTCCTGGAGCATATTGGCCATCGATTGAGTCGATATCAAGACTAACGTGAACTGGCCGTGGACCCACCTGCTTGATTATTTCTAACGTAATTTCTGCAATACCGCGCTCTATAATCTCATCGATAGTGATATAGCGAATCTTGTGACGCTCAAGATAGCGAAACTCAGCCTCATCAATGTCTTTTGCCCCGATAATAAAAACCTCATCATACGCATACTTGGCATGTTCAAAACGAGCATACAAGCCATCCCCCATCACCGTCGACAGTGGCATGCCATGAATGTAACCACTCAGCGTATCGGTCGGACTTGAGCAGTCAGGATGCGCATCGATATAAATGACACATGTTTGTGGCCAAATCTTCTTACTGGCCATCAATGAGCCAATAGCAATCGAGTGATCACCACCCAGAGTCAAAAAACGATCACGAGCACCCATAGAAGAAACTATCTGATGATAAAGTGCTTGATTAAATTCCACCACCGGGTTGAGATTATAGAGCTGATTCTGCTTGTCCGTCTCGTCTGGTCGATCAGGAATCGATGGCAAGACCTCGCAACTCAGTTTATTTTTTACCAGTGCCTCGGTTAAGCCACCATTAAGCAGTGCCAAAGGAGCAAGTTCGGTGCCATGATTGGCAAGCGTCCCCAAGCTAGTACCGGCCTGAATAATCTTTAACATGCTAATGGTTATTATATACTTTTGCTTATGATTGGTCATCACCATATAATGATGTCAGGAGGGCAAAATGGAAACTCGATCACCGGCCGAGAGTCAAGGCCATTCACCGGAAGTAAATGACTATCAATACCAGATTCTAAACCGCGAATATTACAACCAACACTTAAGCGATCGAGCAGTCGAGGCCAAGTGGCAATCAGATGCTGAGATGAGAGCTGAGTATGTTGGTCTAACTTTCGAATTAATCGAGCAAATTATCGAAGGTGACTACGACACAGTCCTTTTTTTGGATAAATCAGGCCGACCTGTCGAGTGGCTCGTCAACGAATTATGGACTGTCTTTACCGATAAGGAGAAGCCTGAGTTTAAATTTATCAATATAGATGCCAACCGCCTGCTCGGCTATCACCACGAAGCCCCACGCCCCACCTCAGACGAGATCGCCAATTATCTACCGAGTCCGCAGGATATCAAGGAATTACGCCAAACATATCAAAAAGGTGAGAACAAAGACACTTCATACCTGGATGAAAAAAATATTCTGATTGTAGATGAAATCAAAGTTTCTGGCGCGACTTCTAAAATTACCCATCGACTCTTAGAAGAGGCATTTCCGAGCTCAAATTTTGACCAATATCATTGGCTAACTGGAGCCACCAAAACCACCGCCACCTACGAAAAAGGCCAGGAACAGCGCACCACGACAGTTACCAAATTACCCGTCTGGTATCACGCCACAGATCCGCGTGGCCGTGGGGTTGGTGATGCTGACCCAAAGGAGAGTCAATTTCTATCTAGCCCAAACATCACCTATCAAAAAGGTGACGAGATCGAATCTATCCGTGGTACTCAGGACGAACTCAGCTTAGATCTCAGAGCAGATATTTCGCATCTAGCCAAAGCCGTCAGAGAAGGTCGGCAGGCAGTACAGCCCCGTGGTCAAGATAAATACTATTATCATACACTCCCCGGTGGTGGGATTGACTATGACCACCCACGATTCAAGCTCGCCCCGCCCGATCCAGACGCCTATAGTCAATACATAGCACGGCAAAAGAGTCGGCAGAATCCAACCCCAGAATAGGTCAATATACTTGACACATTTATCGTTTTAGTGTATAATATGCATATTCAATCATTTATTGGTTGAAGCACGTCAAGCAAATGTTTCCAAAGTTGGTCATATAGGTTTTCTGGATGGACTACTGATCTTGCTACTAGGTTAGTCGTCCGTCCGGACAAACCGTCTGGACCTTACGTGATACGGAGGTAT
>CAZCIH010000068.1:0-4377 GCA_964498855.1 uncultured Candidatus Saccharibacteria bacterium
CGGGGAATTGTCCCCAGATGCTGGATCGAGCCAATAGCCTTTGAACGGCCTCGATTTGCACTCCGATAGGAGCTAAGTCAGCTCGAGCGTAGCCAGTGCCAAGTGAGTTCCAGGTGCCAGCACTAAACTGGAAGGCACCATAGAAACCGTTACCCGAGTTACGGTTGGCGGTCATACCAGACTCACACATACCAAGCGCATTAATCGCAGCGGAACTCAAAACAGCAGGGGCGTTTTGTGTACTTACTTTAGCGGATGAAATACGTGCTTGAGCCTGGGCAGCAGCCTGCGCGGCAGCTTGTGCAGCCTTGGCAGCTTGCTCTTCGGCGGCTTGTTTTTCCTTCTCGGCCTTCAGCTTCTCGGCTTGAGCGGCTTTCAATGGCACGATGATGTCGTGGTCAAAATTCGGTCGCTGGTCGGTTAGCTCCAGGGCAGAGGTGGTGTTGGTATTTAATTTGATGTCGAAGTTCGCGGTCTCAGCTACTACCGGAGTAGCAGTTGAGGCGGTGGCAGGTCGTACGACCGGCGTAGCCACCTGGTTCGCCAACACACCAAAGGTGATCAGCGTTTGGATTAGCTTTCGCATAGGTGTTTAAAGTGAGTACCCTCGCTTAGAACTCCTCATGTTTAATGGGCTTGTTCCAAACAAAAAAGACCTGAAAACAGGTCAATTTGATCGAACGCAAGCTATTATACACAACCACAAGCACTTTGTCAAGACCTTTTTCATTATATATTTATGGCTCGTAATTGTGAAAAATAACAGCATGACTGATTTGGTAGGCTGAAATGGCTTAGCAAAGCTAGTCAAAACTGTTACAATTTTAGCCATGCAAGTAGCTGATTGGCGCAAAGATCCGATTGTGATAGTTTTATTTGGCTTGATTGTAATTTTTGCCTTGGTGGCATGGGCTATACTGCTTCTGGGTCGTGGTGACCAGCCGATTGATTCGACTACTACTGCCGGACCTGTCCTGCCAGTAGTGACCAATCAAGGTCAGCCAGATAACCTTCAGGCTTCTCCTCTACCATTGCAATCTGGCGCCATCACCGGACAGTCTGATAGTAGCGCCACTGGACAATTACAGCCACAAACTCAGTTGTCACCAGAACAACTTAATGCCTTGCAATAAACTAAAGGATTTTTATAGATGAAACAAATCATAAAAATTATCGGCTATACTAAAGAGCTTAAGCGATATTATATGGCAATTGGCTTTTTGGTGATCATTTCATCGCTACTGAGCCTGGCTATACCTTTTTTGACTAAAATAGCGGTCGATCAGATTGTCGCTAAAACTACTGGGCAAGTCAGTAGCCCATGGCTGATTGCTGGATTGCTTGTATTGATGCTGGTATCTGGTATAGTGACCACATTTATCACAAATATCAATGGTTATTTGGGTGACCAGATGGGGGTCAAACTCAATTCACTTTTATCGAAACGATATTATGAACAACTCACTAGATTACCTATCGGCTATTATGATTCTCAGCAGACGGGTAAAATAACCGCTCGTCTGGAGCGCTCAATTGCTTCGGTTAGTCAATTAATGCAGAATTTGGCAAATAATTTTTTCAGCTTTGCTCTGACTACCATTTTCACTCTGGTGGCGATTGCTATCTTCTCCTGGCAGGTGGCTCTGATGCTAGCGATAATTTTCCCGACTTATATCTGGATTACTCAGCTATCGAGCCGTTCTTGGCAAAAGAAACAAAAAAAAATTAATCGAGAGTTAGATATCGCCAATGGCCGTTTTATCGAAGCAATAGGCCAAATTAGGGTAGTCAAATCCTTTGTCACGGAGGTAAGGGAGCTGACATTTTTTTCGCGTCGTCGTCATTTGATCGAACGAATGACCAAAGATCAGTCATTTGAGTGGCATCGTTATGATGTTTATCGTAGGTTAGTTTTGGGGTTAGTTTTTTTTCTAATTTATAGTTTTATCATCTGGCAGACCTGGCTTGGACATTACACGATTGGTACCTTAACCCTCTTGTTACAGCTAGCCAACCAGGCACAGTTTCCACTCTTTGGCTCAAGCTTTATTATCGATGCAATTCAGCGTGCCTCAGCAGACAGTAAGGATTATTTTGAGATAATGGATATAATCCCGGCGATTGTTGATACAAAATCTGCTAAGTCGCTTAAAGTGAAAGAGGGAGCAATTAATTACGAACAGGTTGATTTTGCTTATGATGGCAATAAGCAAATTCTCAAAGGGATAGATTTTACCGTTGAAGCAGGCACAAAAGTGGCTTTGGTGGGTGAAAGTGGTGAGGGTAAAACGACGCTCGCAAATTTACTCTTGCGATTCTATGAACCGACCAGTGGCCAGATCAAAATTGATGGTGTTGATATAGCTGATACGACACAAGTTAGCCTGCGTCGTAACATTGGTGTGGTTTTTCAGGATCCTTCCCTTTTCTCGGGTACAATCGAAGAAAATATTACCTATGGTCAAAATAAGGTGAGTCGATCAAAGATGATCTCGGCAGCTAAGGCGGCTAATGCCTACGGATTTATTTCAAAGCTAGAAAAAGGTTTTGATACCGAGATTGGTGAGCGAGGGATTAAGCTCTCAGGAGGCCAAAAGCAACGGATTGCAATTGCACGGGCGATTATGAAAAACCCACCAATCTTAATCCTTGATGAGGCGACCAGCTCACTTGACAGCAAGGCCGAGCGAGAAGTGCAAGAGGCACTAGAGCACTTAATGCATGGTCGAACGACGATAATCATTGCTCACCGTCTCAGTACGATTGCTGGAGTTGACCTGGTGGTTGGCTTGAAAGGAGGCCAGATTGTCGAGATTGGACCACCAGCTAAGCTGGCTCAGGGTAAGGGTATTTACGCCGAGCTACTACGCTTGCAAACCGCCAAACCAACCAAACAGACCAAGGCTAAACTAAAGGAATATGAACTAGCTTAATGGTAAGCTTAGAGCGGTTGACCTATAGATGGAAAGCTGGTAAAATTAACCAGAATTACTATCTTGAAAAATAGTTTTTAATAAATAATTAACCAATTCACCCGCCGAAATCTATCCTGTCAACTTGGGAAATCCCAATCTGGCCTTCGGCGAATAGGAAATAAGGAGAGAAATGCCTAAAGAAACTACCACCACCAAGACGGTGACGACTAAAACCATTGATAAAGATTTGAAGGATCTGCTCGAAGCTGGAGCGCACTTTGGTCATCAGACACGGCGCTGGAATCCAAAGATGGAACGATACATTTTTGCGTCCAAAAACGGTGTTCATATTCTAGATTTGACTAAAACCAAGGGCTTGCTCGATGTGGCTGTCAAGTTTGCTAAGGATATTACCAGTCAAGGAGGGGTGATTTTATTTGTCGGCACAAAGCGACAAGCTAAGACCATTGTCGAACAGGCTGCTGTTGATGCAGATATGCCCTATGTGACTCAACGATGGCTTGGAGGTATGCTGACCAACCTGAAGACTATTCAAGCACGTGTTAATCGCCTCAAGAAGCTTGAGGGTCAAGTAGCCGAGGGGGGTATGGATAGTTTTACAAAAAAAGAGCGAGCCGCTTTTGATGACGAAATAAGTCATCTAAATCGTATTTTTGGGGGTATCAAACAGATGGATGAATTACCCCAGGCCGTTTTTGTAGTTGATATGCCTCGAGAAAAAATCGCTATTGACGAAGCTCGTAAGCTGTCGATCCCGGTAATCGCTATTATGGACACCAATGCCGATCCTGATCTGGCAGATTATATTATTCCTGCCAATGATGATGCTATCAAATCAGTTAGCCTGATTGTTGGCAAGATTGCAACTGCGGCCAAAGAGGGTAAGGCACTATATGAGGCTAAGTCTGCCAAGGTGGCAAAAGTAGAAAATGAAAAGGAGGAAAAATAATGGCCGTTAGTGCGACGGATGTAAAAAAACTACGTGATGCCACAGGGGCAGGTATGATGGCAGCCAAAAATGCTCTAGAGGAGGCCAAGGGTGATTTTGATAAGGCTACCGAGTTGCTCCGATTGAAGGGTTTGGCGAGTGCTGCCAAAAAATCAGATCGTGAGGCCAAAAATGGTTTAATTGAAGCTTATGTACATGGTGGTAAAATTGGAGTTTTGGTTGAGGTAAATTGCGAGACTGATTTTGTAGCCCGGACTGATGATTTTAAAGCCTTTGCTCACGACATTGCTATGCATATTGCGGCGGCTAATCCACTTTTTCTTGACCCCGAATCAGTTCCTGCCGAAGAAATTACCAAAGAAAAGGCTCTCTATACCGATGAGGCGAAGGCAAGTGGTAAGCCGGCCGAGCATACTGAAAAAATTGTTGAAGGTAAACTCAATAAATACTATCAGAGTGTTTGTTTGAGCAAACAAGCATTTATCAAAGACC
>CAZCIH010000069.1:0-4350 GCA_964498855.1 uncultured Candidatus Saccharibacteria bacterium
TGATGGCTACCCTCGTGATGTTACCCAAGCGATTTGGTTTGATGATTTTTTAACAACACTAAATCAGTCAGTCGACAAAGTTATTTTGCTTAAATTAGATGATGATATTGCCAAGCAACGGCTCATAATGCGCGGTCGGTCTGATGATAAAAAAACTGTTATCGCTCGTCGTTTAGAGGTATATCATCAAGTTACAAGCAAAGTTATCGACTACTACCAATCTAAAAATAAGCTTGCAGTGGTGGATGCCAGTCTGAGCCCAGATGATGTTAGTCGCCAGATAGAGAGGCTATTCTTGTAATGAGAACAAGAGTAAAAACAGCCTCGGAGATTGCAGATATGCGCCGTAGCGGTGCGGTTTTAGCTGGTGTATTGAGCCATTTAATAACTATCATTAAGCCGGGTATGTCGACGATTGAGCTAGATGACATTGCCGTAGCTAAAACTATCGAGGCAGGTGCCAAGCCAGCTTTTCATGGCTACCAGGGTTTTCCGGCAAATATTTGCATCTCGATCAACGACGAAATTGTCCACGCAATTCCTGGAGAAAGGATTATTAAATCCGCTGATGTGGTTGGATTAGACTACGGAGTAAATTTTAATGGTATGATCACAGACTCAGCGGTGACGGTGGTGGCTGGTGCAGAACCCAGTGGGGAAGCCAAACGCTTGCTTGAGGGCACTAGTCGGGCGTTAAATCGAGCTATCGATCAGGTAAAACCAGGTGTCAGAGTGGGCGACATTGGCGCTATCATTGAGACAGAGCTACGAAAAAGTAATCTTTCTATAGCTGAGGGTCTGAGCGGCCATGGAGTGGGTCATGATCTGCATGAAGATCCATCAATTCCGAATTTTGGCACATTTGGTAGTGGCCAAGCACTAAAAGCCGGCATGACAATCGCGATCGAGCCGATTGCGACTTTAGGCAGAGGACAAATATATTTAGCTGAAGATGGTTGGACCTATAAAACTGTCGATGGGTCATTATCGGCACAGTTTGAACATACAGTGCTTATCACTGAGCGGGGGGCTGAAGTCCTGACGGCCCGTCAGTGAGCATCTGATTTGCTTCTAACCCGCTAGCTTGGTTATAATATGTTACAGCTATATCAAGGAGAGGGTTAGTTGGCAACAAAAAATGAAACAACCTATGTCGGGCTTGATGTTGGCACCAGCAGAATTGTTTGCGTGGTAGGTCTACACGAAGAAGGCTCGGCTCACCCGAGTATTATCGGGTTTGGAATTTCGCCGACGGCTGGCTTGCGTCGGGGGGTTGTGGTTGATATTGAAGAAACCGTCAGCTCAATCACGGCTGCTCTAGAAGAGGCAGAGCGCATGAGTGGAGTCGCGATTGAGCGCGCTACCATAAGTGTTGATGGGGCACACTTGCAGAGTTTGAATTCTCGCGGTGTAATTGCCGTCAGTCGAGCCGATCACGAGATCAGCCGAGAAGACGTTGGTCGAGTTGAAGATGCTGCCTCGGCCATTCAGCTGGAGAATAATCGCCAGCGCTTGCAAGTGATACCGCGTACATACATTGTCGATGGGCAACCAAATGTGGTCGATCCAGTTGGTATGAGCGGTGTTCGACTTGAAGTTGATACTCATATTATTACAGCTGCCACGCCAGCAATAAAAAATCTCACCAGCGCGGTTTTCCGGGCCGGGATTGCAATAAATGACCAGATGATTTCCCCTCTCGCAAGCTCTAAAGCAGTTTTGAATAAAAAGCAACGTGAGCTAGGCGTGATTGTAGTTGATATTGGAGCCGAGACAACCGGTATCGCGGTTTATGAAGAGGGCTTTGTGAGTTTTACAGCTGTCTTACCAGTTGGCTCAAATCATATTACTAAAGATTTAGTCTATGGCCTGCGGACGAATATAGATGTGGCTGAGAAGGTAAAACTAAAATATGCCTCGGCACGCAAACCAAAGCCCAAAGATGATACCAAGATTGATTTACAGGAGTTTGATATTAAAGGCACTATTGCCCAACGTGAAATTGACCAGATAGTCTCGTCACGATTGCACGAAATTTTCATAATGGTAGCGGGTGAGCTACGAAAGGTCGGTAAGGATTCACTTCTGGCAGCTGGTGTAGTTTTGACTGGCGGTGGAGCTAAAATGCCTGACATTGCTGATTTTGCTCGCGACATTTTAAAGCTCCCGGTTGTTATCGGTAAGCCAACAGGATTTTCAGGTTTGAGTGATAGAATAAATGATCCCAGCTATGCTACCGTTGTTGGTCTGATGCTCGAAGATATGGATCAACCAGCTATTCATGTCGGAATCAATGGTCGGGTTGAGAAAATTTTCGGTAGAGTTAAAGGTATCTTCAAAAGCTTTTTGCCTTAATAGCTCGAAGCCACAATAACCCACGCAGTGGCCTTCAAAGGCTACTTTTTTTTGAACCATCAATAATTCATAAATTGAACACATTATTTATAGAAGAATATATTAACTTAAAGTTGAATAAAAAATTTGCATAATTTATACGCTTTGACTATACTATCTAGTGACTAGGCTTTGATTAGGTACAGCTTGGTTCGTGGCAAGGATATATATTCTCATCTGGTGGAAGATGAAAGGAGTGGGTTGAAGCGAAGAGCAAATTTCCCAAACTCCGACGCATTTATTAAAGGAGCTTTTTAGTAAAAATGGCTGAAATTTTACCAGAAATTGAAACTTTCGCACGGATTAAAGTAGTTGGTATCGGTGGCGGTGGTAACAATGCTCTCAATCGAATGGTGCAATCAAAAATTCGTGGCATTGATTTTGTAGCAATCAATACCGATGCCCAGGCATTGCATTACTCTCAGGCAAATAAGAAAGTCCATATTGGCAAGGAAGCAACTAAAGGTCTGGGTGCTGGTGCAAATCCAGATGTCGGCTTTCAGGCCGCCGAAGAGAGCGAAGAGGATATTTATAATGCGCTCAAGAACTCTGAGATGGTCTTTGTGACCGCTGGGATGGGTGGTGGCACTGGTAGTGGTGCTGCTCCGGTGGTGGCTCGAATAGCTCATGAGAGTGGTGCTCTGACTGTCGGTATTGTGACCAAACCCTTTACCTTTGAGGGGGATCGTCGTCGCAAGATCGCTGATGCCGGTATCGCGAGCTTGAAGGAACAAGTCGACACCCTGATTGTTATCCCGAATGATCGAATCTTACAGATAATTGATCGAAAGACTTCTCTGCTGGAGGCTTTTGGAGCGGTTGATGATGTTCTAAGACAGGGTGTTCAGGGTATTTCTGATTTGATTACTGTCAATGGACTGGTTAATTTGGACTTCGCTGATGTTAAATCAATTATGAGTAATGCCGGTAGCGCTCTGATGGGAATTGGCCGCGGGGCTGGTGATGCTCGTGCGATTGAAGCTGTCAAGCAGGCGATGGACTCACCTCTGCTTGATATCTCAATTCAAGGCGCTAAGGGCGTCCTAATCAACTTTACCGGTGGTCGTGACATGGGTATGCATGAGATTGAAGAGGCTGCTAAGCTAATCTACGATGCTGTTGATCAGGAAGCCAATATTATTTGGGGTACAGTACTCGATGAGAACACAACTGGTGAAATTAAGGTTACGCTGGTTGCGACTGGCTTTGATTCGGAGCGCCGTACCCGGGGTAGCGATATTTTTACAGGGTATGTACCGCAGACGGCCCCTGCTCGCCCACAGCAACCAGTTGTTCAATCTGAACCTGAGCCAGCACCAGAACCAGAGCCTTTAGCTTCCTTTATCACTGAGAAGCCAAGGCCAATCTACAATCATGATGATCAAGAGCCACTCGTCAAAGCGAACCCACAAGAGCCCAAGCCGACTACCATGTTTGATGAGCCAATTACAGCTTTTGATTATGAAGAAGAGACTGTCGAGGCGGTCAGCCAGCCCGAATCGAGCCCAAGTTCAGCCGACACCCAGCCAGAAGTTCCAGCAAAACCAATCGTAGAGACTTTATCAGAGGGCTTTACAATGGAGGAAGATGATCTCGATAAGCCAGCCTACTTGCGTCAGGGTGTTAAGCTTGAGGAGCCTTCAAATGACCAAGTTGAAGATGAAATTCCTAGCTTCATTAAACGGAAGATGGAGTAGCTGTAGGATGGATCTAAGGGGCAGAGAATAAGATGGCTTGTCCCAATTGCAATCAGCATGATAGTAAAGTATTGGAATCTCGTGATGTGGAGAATGGGGCGGCTATTCGCCGTCGTCGTCAGTGCTTGAATTGTGGCTATCGTTTTACGACCTATGAAAGACTAGAGATGGCCAATCTGATGGTGGAGAAGCGCAATGGTGATCGTGAACTTTTTGATAGAAGTAAGCTGGCTCGTGGTGTATATCGGTCTTTTGAGAA
>CAZCIH010000070.1:0-3708 GCA_964498855.1 uncultured Candidatus Saccharibacteria bacterium
CCATGCCCCTTGAAGGGGGACACCGCCTGAGATATTGCCTTGCAATGGCTGTTGAGTGGCTGGGGGAAATTTGTCAGCGATGAATTTGTGGTTGGTTTTTCTAAAACGATTAATGTGTTTGCAGCTAAAACTCCAAATGGCTCTTATGCTAGTTTTCTAAATGAGATTGTCTTACCAAATGCTGATTTTTTCGCTAACCTAGTCAGGATAAGTGAAATATTAATTGGTTTAGCTCTGGTAGTATTTGGAATCTATTACTTCACTCACAAACACTTACCAAACAGCTTCCGCTCACTACTGGTGTTGGCACTATTTGGAGGAGCTCTGCTAAATCTTAATTTCTACCTCGCAGCTGGCTGGAGTAGCCCATCGACTGCTGGAATAAATATGCTGATGGGGCTGATACAACTCATTCTCGGCGTTTTTTATGCTAAAGGCTTGATGGGAGGAAAGTAATGTTTTTAGCACATTTGAAATGGTTTGAATCAGGCGAAGGTTTGACACCAGAGACATTAATGGCCGGTCAATGGTGGTTTGTGATCTTTTTTGTTCTGGGAGGAGTCTTGGCACTACTAGCGATCGACCATTTTACTGTTCGGCAAAATAAGCTCATCGGCACTAAGCTGACTAAACTACATCCCTATGTACCGACTGCGGTCGGAGTAACGATTGGCTTATCATTAATTTTCCATAGCTTAAATGGCGTTTTATTTGCCCCGAATATCCCAGTTTCAATGGCTACTTGGCGATTAGCCGAGTTTGTAATAGGAGGTCTGCTGGTGGTTGGCCTCAAGGTGCGTTGGGCAGCCTATGGTCTCTTGGCTTTGTTTATTATTAGTTTGATTTTCGTTCCAGCCATCAGCTTATTGGAGCATCTCGAATATATCGGTGCGGCTGTTTTCTTAGTGGTTATGGCTAGTGGTCGTGGCACCCTCGATTATTTACTCCAAATGCCGCAGAAAGCCATTAAAGAATACGAAGCAAAAGCTCTACAATTTTTGCAAGTGACTGTAGGAATCAGTCTTATCATCTTGGCTTTCAGTGAAAAACTTTCAAATCTTGCCCTGGCTGATAAATTTCTGCAGACCCATCAGTGGAACTTGCTTGCAATAGTCGGAGCTAGCAACCACCAATTTATAATTTTTGCCGGTGCTTGTGAATTGATTTTCGGGATTGCTTTAGTACTCAATATAGCTCCGCGCCTGGTCATCCTGCTACTTGGCGGCTTAATGGCCCTAACAGCAGCTGTGCTTGGACCCACTGAAGTGATTGGGCACTTATTTGCCATTGGAGTAGCCTTCGCGATTTGGGTAGATGCAAAACCTAGTCGGTTGCTACAGAAAAAATAAAGAGCAAGGTGCTTGACAAATAGATGAGCTAATAGGATCATACAACCAAATAAAACGGTTATGTTTATGTCAACGTCTACGAACAAAAACAAGTCTCCCTTAATCAAGCAAGTACCAAGATCGCAGTCACCACTCCGTTCGAAAAAGACGTTGGTGTTTATGTTGTTATTTGCAATCATGGGACTAAGCTGGGTTACTTATTCATTTGCGGCTCGGTTAATACCACCAGCTTTACTGACTCCGGCTAATGGCGCCGTCATTAATCAACCAAGGCCTAGCTTCAGCTGGCAGGCTGTTTATCAGGCGGATGAATATGCGATTCAGGTGGCTCCAAGTTCGAATCCAAATTTTGATAAGACGGTACTGTGGAAGCGTTCAAGTAGTACTACATTTACTTCACCAAAAGACTTACCCAATGGTAGTTATTTATGGAGGGTAAGGTCGCGCAAGAATGGTATACCGGGCCCGTGGTCGCAAGCACGCAGTTTTTCAATTGGCAGTGAAACAAATGGTGGTGGAGCTGGTTCGGGCAGCGGCACGGGAGGTACTGGTGAGATTGGCTGGAATACCGGGCCGGGCACTACTCCTGGTCTAGTTAAGGCGTTTGATAGAGCAAACTCAGTCGATGATCCAGCCTGGTTCAAGAAGATGTATAATCGTGGCTTTCGACTTTATATCTTGCACACCACTTGGTGGGGTACGTGTAATCCGTGGCCGGGTGCGGTAGACCACATCAAATGGGCGCTTGATGCTGGTATTAAAGTAGGAGCCTATACTCGAGATCCGCGCTGCTGGAAAGGTGGCATCGAGGGAGCTGGCCCTTATAAGAATCAATTACAATTTTTTGATATCGATGTCGAGACAGATCCTGGGGTCAAGGTAACTCGTGAGATGATCGATGGAATAAAAGGAATGGGTGTCAGGCCACTTATTTATTCAGGAGCTGGAATGTGGCCGGAGGTGATGGGTAATAGTACAGCATTTTCCGATGTACCATTATATGATACTAATGTTCAAGGCAAGGTGACTATCGATAATTGGGTGCCAAGCCTAACTAAGCCTGCACCTATCCCGTACGGTGGCTGGAATACTGCCACCAACAAAAGAGTTGCCTTACAACAAGGGTTTGACGTGATGGTGGATGGCTATCTAGTAGATCTAAACACTTTCGATGAGAGCTATATCAAATAGATTCTAGCTCTTCGGCTTCTCAAATACTCACTCCTCTGCGATAATAGATGGCATGAAAATATCTGAGCTATTTAGCAAAACCAGCAAAACAGTCGCCAAAGACCAGGAATCTATTAATGCTCAGCTATTAAGCCGAGCTGGTTATGTCGATCAGCTGATGGCAGGAGTTTATAGCTACTTACCACTGGGCTTGAGGGTACTACGCAACATTGAGCAGATTGTGCGCGAGCAGATGGATAGTCTTGGTAGTCAAGAAATACTGATGCCAGCTCTACACCCCAAATCTATTTGGCAAACCACCGGAGGCTGGGATAATGTCGATGTCCTTTTCAAGCTCAAAAGCCGGACTGGGCATGATTATGCTTTGGGTCAGAGTGCCGAAGAGGTAGTCACACCGCTGGTCATGAGCAGAGCTCAGTCGTACAAGAATCTACCCTTAAGTGTTTATCAAATTCATTGGAAATATCGCGATGAATTGCGTGCCAAGTCGGGGATTTTGCGCGGGCGCGAATTTTTTATGAAGGATATGTATTCGTTCCATAAAACTCAAGCTGATTTTGACACTTACTACGAATCAGTCAAAAAAGTTTATTTGAAAATTTATGATACGCTTGGGCTAAATGCCAAAGTGACCGAAGCTTCGGGCGGAAATTTCTCCGATAAAATTTCATATGAGTTTGAAGTTTTGACTGATGCCGGTGAAGATGTGATTTATTATTGTGACAAATGTGATTTTTGCGTCGAAGATGAGATTGCCAAAGTTAAGCCTGGCGAACAGTGTCCACGTTGTGGCAAGGATAAACTCAAAGAAGCTAAGGCCAGTGAAGTTGGTAATGTGTTCGATTTGGGTCAAAAGTTCGCACGCGATTTTGACCTTGGCTATATTGATGAAAAAGGTCATAAGCAATTTCCTATCATGGGTTGCTATGGTATTGGCATTAGTCGGGTGATGGGCGTGATTGCCGAACGTCATCATGACGAACGGGGTTTGATTTGGCCAAGCTCAGTGGCTCCGTATCGATATCATATCGTCGCCTTACCAGATGAAGAGAATATTAAAGTGGCCACAAAAATTTATCAGACTCTCGGGGAGAATAATTGTCTCTTTGACGATCGGACAGACACCAGTCCAGGGGAGAAATTTGCCGATGCTGATCTAATTGGTATC
>CAZCIH010000070.1:3718-4249 GCA_964498855.1 uncultured Candidatus Saccharibacteria bacterium
AGAGGTAGAAGTGATCAGCCGAGCTGGTAAATTTGAAAAGCTTCGGCATAAAATATCCCAGCTGGATACTCTGATTGAAAAGTTAAAAAAAGCTAGTATTTAGTTCGTCGCTGAAACTAAGCAATACTTGGGGGTTTGATGAGAAAAAGATGGCAAACCAAGATTATAAGGTAATATTTTTTGACTATTTTGGTGTGATTTGCGTTGATCAATATCAGGCCTGGCTGGCTAAAAGTGGGCACCAGCAGAGTGAAGAGTATTTTGCTCTTTCACGCCAAGCTGATTTAAATCAGCTCAGCATGGATGAATTTTTTGCAGGTTTGTCACATCTTTCGGGCGAGTCGGCAGAAAAAATCAGGACTGATTTTGAGAAAAATACCGATTTAGATCATGAGCTATTGAGCTTGATATTTAGACTAAAAACAAAATATAAGATTGGTCTTATTACAAACAGTTCGACCGAATGGATTGAGCAAGCTTTCGATCAATTCCATACCAGACCTTTGTTTGATACAGTTATTATTTCAGCAC
>CAZCIH010000071.1:0-4215 GCA_964498855.1 uncultured Candidatus Saccharibacteria bacterium
TGAGTACAAACATAGCCAGCCGGTTTATTGAAGGCGATAGTTAGGTGGACTATCTGCTGACCTGCCTTCTTCCCCACCCTAATATCATCCGAGGGTGTTGTGATTGTACTTAGAGTGCTGATATTTTTTCCATTGAGCCAGACTTTTTTATTCATTATCAACTCATCAGCAGCACGGCGAGAGGGTGCAAGTCCGAGCTCGACAAGTCGTTTATTTAGCCTGGTTAATTTCTTCTGGGACATCGAATTTGGGTAATTGTTTGATATCAGTCAGTCCTAGTTGTTGCAAGAACTTCCCTGTTGTTTGATAACTTGTTTTGGTTTTTGCTTGGTTGTGCTGTTCGGAAATAAGATGTCGTGCCAAGAGATTTTTAATACTTTGGTCGCTGGCGACACCACGGATTTGTTCAATCTGTGATTTGGTCACTGGCTGGTGGTAAGCGATGATTGCCAGCACTTCGAGAGCTGCAGAAGATAAGACGGGTGGCTTTTCTTTTTGGATAGCCTGAATGTCAGCAGTATATTCTGTAGATGCGACCAATTGATAGGTTTTTTTATGCTCGACCAATCTCAGACCTGTATCAGCAAGGCTTTGTTTGAGGTCAGATAAATGTTGGGTTATCACATCATCTGATAATCCCGTGATAGTGGCCAGCTGTTTAAGCGAAACAAAATCATGCGTGCTGAATAATATTGCCTCTAGGCGTGCGCTATTTTTATGCATTTTCTAGCTCCAAAACAAAATACTCATCTTCATGGTGGCTAGTAGTGAGGGTTAATTTGTTACTCTTTAGCATTTCTAAGACCGCCAGGAAATATAGCACTGCCTGTTCTCGATTGGACGAGCTGTTTAGTAACTCATCTAGGGCTATCTTGCCATTGCGAGTGAATCGATCATCTAGTTGTCTTACGACTTGATCGATGGTGGTTTTTTTGAAACTAAAGCGTGGTGATTGAAGTATATTTTCTTCAAGTCCATCAGCGATGCAAGACTGGTAGGCCTTTACAATATTTAATGTAGTAAGGTTGGCTGGCACTTGACTTTCATTGATCGCAGACGGTCGGATTGGTCGCGTGGACAATGGCTTTTTTGATAGTTGACCAAAGGTTTGAGCAATATTACGGAACTGTCGGTATATTTGTAGTTGCTCTGTGAGATCTTGCAGGCCAGACTCATCTTCGGCCTGATCTTCTTCTGGTAACAAGGCTTGGGCCTTAAAAATTACTAATTTGGCAGCGATCTCGATAAACCAATTTAAGTCATCAGCTCCAAGGGGAAGATTATTCATATGCTCGAGGTAGTCGTCGGTGACCTGACTAAGAGCAATTTCAGTGATATCGAGTTGTTGTTTTTCGATTAAGCGTAATAATACCTCGAGCGGGCCTTCAAAATTTGTTAATGAGACTGTATAGCTCACTTTTCCCTCCACTCTTTGTCCTAGCTCTTGGGCGGCTTTATGGTCCGCAATTGCAACTCAGTCAGATGTTCTCTGAGGGCCGGAGCAGGTGCCTCGAGCATTAGATCACGCATATCACCATTTTTGGGAAAAGCGATAACATCTCGGATCGATTCCTGGTTTAGCAGTATCATAATAAGACGATCAAGTCCTGGCGCTAGACCACCATGCGGGGGTGTGCCATAATCAAAAGCTTTGATAAACTTTCCGAAGCGAGCGTCAATTTCCGCTTTGCTTAAGCCCATGAGCTCAAATATTTTGGTTTGCAATTTTGGATCATGGATACGTAGCCCACCACTTGAAAGCTCAAAACCATTGAGGACCAAGTCATAACTATAAGCTCGGACTTTGAGTAAATCTTCTGGATTTTTGCTGTTCAATATATCTATATCTTCATCGCGAGGACGAGCAAAAGGGTTGTGTGCGAAAGTAATTTCACCATTGCTATTTTTCTCAAACATTGGAAAATCAACTATCCAGGCGAAAGCTAGCTCATTGGTATCTTTTTTATTCTCGCGCAGGTCTGGTTTGTCGGTTTTATACTGTTTGATTGCTTCATCATAGGTAAGGCGTGGAAAAATATCAGGTATTTTCTTTTCTGGCATCAACTCAGCGATGACAGTTCTAAACATAGTTTCAGTTAGCTCCAGAATTTCTTCTTGAGTGGCGAAGCTCATCTCAATGTCAAGCTGGGTAAACTCTGGCTGACGATCGAGTCGAAGGTCTTCGTCTCTAAAGCATCGTGCAATTTGGTAATAACGCTCAAAGCCAGCGATCATTAAAAGTTGTTTGAACTGCTGCGGAGCTTGTGGTAAGGCATAGAAGGTGCCGGGTGTTAACCTTGAAGGTACCAGAAAATCCCGAGCTCCTTCAGGACTGCTTTTGGCTAGGATTGGTGTTTCAATCTCAACAAAGCCCGCTTCATCAAGATAGTTGCGAATTGCGCGGATGAATCGATGACGAAATCGAATAATACGGGCCATTCTCTCAGAGCGTAGGTCCAGATATCGATAGCGTAGGCGAACTTCCTCACTGGCTTGGTGGTGTTCGTCTTCGATCTCAAATGGTGGCGTGGCGGCCTGATTGATAATGTTCAAACGCTCAGCCACTAGTTCAATTTTTCCAGTAGTTAAATTTGGATTGATTAACTTGTCAGGTCTAGCCTTGACCTCACCTTCAATCTCGACAACATATTCAGCTCGGAGCTGATCAGCTGTAGCCAGCTGTTCTTCGTTGGATGCTTTAAAAACCACTTGCACGCTGGCGCTAAAATCGCGTACATCCAAGAAGAGCAACTTGCCATGGTCACGACGACCACTAACCCATCCCAAAACTTTAACTTTTTTGTCGACGAGATCGACTAAATCTTTGATATGTGTTCGTTTCATTGGCTAGTATTATACCAGATAATAGCTCAATCAATGAATAGATGAGCTATTATTAAGTCGCTAGCAAACTATTATTTTGCGGGTGCGTCGCCCTTGCTATCAGCAGCTGGTTTGGCTTCGCCACCGGAGCTGGCTTTGGCTTGACCGGCAAGTACTCGTTTAACAGTTGCTACTACGTCCTCGAGAGTCACCTGAGACTTCACCAAATATTGATCAACTCCAAGCTTCTCACCACGTTGACGATCCTCTGGTGAAGAAAGAGCTGTCATCATAATGACTTTGGTTTTAGCGGTTTCTGGGGTTGAGCGAATAATATCTAACACGTCAAAGCCAGAAATACGTGGCATCATCACGTCAAGCACAATCAAATCAGGTTTTTCTTTAACAGCTGAAGCTAGGGCTTCCTCACCGTTACTTGCGACGACCAATTCAAACCCTTCTGCTTGAAAGCGTGCGAAATAGACGTCTCGTAAGTTTACATCATCTTCAACCAGTAATATTTTTGCCATGTCACCTTCCTTGTTTTATATTATTGTAGCCATAAAGTGTTAATACGCGCAAGTTATTATTTAACTAGTGGTAGTGAAAAATTAAATTTACTTCCCTTGCCAACTTCACTTTCAACCCATATACGACCACCGTACATCTCAATTAGACTACGGGCGATATAGAGCCCCAATCCGGTACCACCAATCTCGCGAGTCATTGAGCTATTAACGCGGTAGAATTTTTGAAAAAGATGCTTTTGGTCTTCGGCTGAAATCCCTGCCCCGGTATCGGCCACTGATACGGTCACCTGTTCGCGATTGCCTGACAGATAGATATCAACTGACCCCTCGACAGTGTATTTAATAGCATTATCGATCAAGTTTGTGATTACTTCGCGCAATCTATCTGGATCAGCACTGACTTGGAATGTTGGAGCCAAAACAACCTGGCTATTTACATCATCACCACCGATATGAGTGAGTAAACTTAAATTTTTTCGTTTGGCGATAATCTCCATTTCCGAAGCAATCTGGGTAATCAATTCGCTCAAGTTGAACACCTGGCGGTTATCAGCCAAACGCTTATCTTCAATTTTGGTGACACTCAATAAATCCTGGAAGAGCTTTCCCAGATGCAAGGCAGAATTGTGCGCTTTGGTGATAAAATTTTTGGCTCGCTCATCAACTGTGGCTAGACTAGGATTGATAGCCATCGACAGATATCCCTCAATCGCAGCAACTGGAGTACGCATCTCATGACTGGCAGTAGAAACAAATTCATTGCGTTCTCTTTGAACTGCCTTTTGCTCAGAAATATCATGAAAGACTGCTACTGCTCCATCGATTTGCTGACGAATATCATAGGTCGGTGCAACCACGATAG
>CAZCIH010000072.1:0-4205 GCA_964498855.1 uncultured Candidatus Saccharibacteria bacterium
GACCGGATTCGAACCGGCGATCTCCTCCGTGACAGGGAGGCGTGTTAGGCCTGACTACACCACGGGCCCTAGTCTATTGGGGTCATCATCGTAATTAAATAACCTGGCTATGGTAGCACAAAGTATGGCTATTATCAACGCTTCAGGGTATTGACTGACGCCAAAAATAAGGTATAATCAATAAATCGAAAGGAATTCACTATAGTTGAGGCAAAATAGTCTTGTTTTGAATACTAAATAATTTTCCAAGATTTGAGCTATAAATCGAACAACTATATTATACAAATGCGTAGATTTAACACTAAGTCATCCGGGCGTTCAGTCAAAGTAAAAATTGTTAAGGCTCAGCAACAGGTTCCATACCTGCATGGGGACAATGTAGTTGATACTAGAGCAAAGACTAAACGTGGTTTTGGTAGAATGTTTTTCGTCTCGATAAAGAAAGTCCCTCGGACCGAGCGAGATAACTGGCAAAAGCTGGAAAAAGATCTGACCAAGCGCTTAAAAGATTAATAATCCTAATTCATTGGGTAAAATTGCTATGTTTTTGTCCTAAGTGGCTACTCAAATAGAAGTAGAGTACCAATGTCGCAAAATATACTAAAACCACTTTCGCTTATTGACTAATCCGATAAAGAGGCTGGCTGGCTTACTTATGCAAAATTTTCTCCAGTCTGGTGTAAAATAAGGGGGTGCGGGTATAGTTTAGCGGTAGAATGCGACCTTCCCAAGGTTGAGATACGGGTTCGACTCCCGTTACCCGCTCCAAATTGACTATTAAAGAGCTACATCATACTCAAAACAAGGATTCATGCCACCTTAGCTCAGTTGGTAGAGCGACGCTTTCGTAAAGCGTAGGTCGCCGGTTCAATCCCGGCAGGTGGCTCCAGATAATCGACAAGACTTTTCCCATAAATATTGAGCTAAATGGTATAATACAAGCTAGATGAAACGACTCAATAACCTCAAGCGCGAGCTGAGTAGCCATGCTTTTTTTAATAATCATTGGTATGTTTTACTACTTATCACCAATGCGGTTATTTTAGCTTTTACCGTCTTTTGGTCCCTCATGCGAATACATCGGACCGACTTACAGGTGCCAGTCCGTTTTACTAGCCTAGCCAATTTCGATCAGCTAGGGGGTTGGTATCAGCTTTATGACCTGGTCATAATCGCCGTATTAGCATTTGTTGCCAATCTTTTCTTGGCCATTGTCAGCTATCGTCGTAATCGAGTGATGAGTTTGTTTTTATTAATATCTAGTATTATGGTGGCAATTCTTGCACTAGCCATTTTATTAGGCTTTACCACGATAAATTATGGCACAAATTAGGTTGAAAAAGCGTCAACAAAAGGTACGGCCACTCGCCATGAGTATGGTGGATGGGCGTGGTTTCTACCGCCTATTTGAAATCATTCCAGGTTTTTTGACTTGGTTGATCTTGCTTGGCTCGGTTGCTCTGAGTGCCTTCGTACCAGAATGGGCAGCCTATTTTATTATCGCTTTTGATCTGATGTGGCTTCTAAAGTCATTTCGTATGAGTACTTCACTGGTGCGTGGTTACAGCCGTTTGCACCGGGCTCGCAAGATTGATTGGCAGGCTAGAGTGGAGCAACTATATGATATTGAGACATCTCTAGAGCGCGCTCAATTGTCTTTTCAGCGTTCAACTAAGCCTAGAGCCATTTGGCACTTAATACCCACCAGGAGACATCGTGAGGCAATTGATGCATACCAGGCTAAACGGCAGAATGTGCTTGATTTGCAACGTTTCATGAGCCAGTCGCACGCCTTAATCAAGCCAGATGATATCTATCATGCCGTTATACTTGCCGTATATAATGAGTCTATTGAAACCATAGTCCCTTCGCTTGAAGCTTTGTTGGCCTCGAAATACAATCTCAAGCGTATTATTTTGGTGATTGCTTATGAGGAGCGAGGTGGTCAGCAAACGGCCGAGAACATTGCACGACTTGAGAAAGACTACGCCAAGCGTTTCGGGGGTTTTCTGAAAGTTTGTCACCCGAAGGATATTAAAGGGGAGGTGATTGGCAAAGGAGGAAATATCACTTATGCCGGTAGAGCATTACTGAAATATGTTGATGAGAGGGAGATAAACCGGGCAAATGTAGTTGTCACCACTCTTGATGCAGACAATCGAGTCAGTGAAGACTATTTCAACTACCTAACCTATCTGTACGCTACCGAACCAAATCGTAAGCAGAAGAGTTTTCAGCCAATTCCGATGTTTTTCAATAATATTTGGGATGTGCCAGCGCCGGTGCGAATTATTGCTACAGGCAACTCCTTCTGGCTCATAATCGAGACCGTACGGCCACATCGATTGCGTAACTTTGCTTCTCATGCACAAGGTTTGGAGAGCTTGGTGGATACTGATTTTTGGTCCACCGAGACAATTGTCGAAGATGGCCACCAGTTCTGGCGAACCTATTTTACGTATAATGGCGACCATCAGGTGGTACCAGTATTTAGTCCAATCTATCAGGATGCAGTCTTGTCTAGGACATATTTACGGACATTTAAAAATCAGTATGTTCAATTACGTCGCTGGGCGTGGGGGGTGAGTGATTTTCCTTATGTGGCACGCCATATGGCGAAAAATGACCAAATCAGTTTTTCAGAGAAGTTTGTCCAGCTTTTTCGTTTGCTAGAAAGCCATTTGTCTTGGGCAACTGCGCCACTGATTCTAACTTTCGCAGCTTGGCTACCACTATTTATTAATCCTAATTTTAAGAATATGGTATTAGTTCACCAGCTTCCGATTGTTGCTAGTCGTCTGATGACATTTGCTACTCTAGGTATTTTTGTGACCATCTGGATTAGCGTGATTTCCTTGCCACCTCGTCCTGCTCGGGTTAAACGACACCGCTCGATCTGGATGCTTCTGCAGTGGATTTTGATGCCGGTGACAGCCATCTTCTTTGGCTCATTTGCGGCTATTGATGCTCAGACTAGATTGATGATTGGTCGCTACCTGGATTTTAAAGTCACCGAGAAAGCAGTCAAAAAATGATCTATAGCCTAGCTTTTTTAGCCAGCTTAGCTCTAGCGGCATTACTCGTCCCGCCAGTCAAAAAATGGGCATTTAAGATTGGTGCGGTCGATCGTCCATCGGGTGAAGAGCGCAAGATTCATCAGCGAGTGATGGCCAGAGGCGGTGGCGTGGCCATCTATCTGAGCTTTGTGACAATGGCAATCATTTTTTTGCCACATTACAGCCGTCAATTTATTGGTTTGTTGGTAGCCGGCACGATTGTACTGATTGTCGGCTTAGTCGATGATATTCACCGGCTAAGTCCTTGGGTAAAATTGGCTTTCCAGATTGTGGCAGCTGTGATTGCTACACTTGGCTTTCGGATAGGCATTGGATCGATTAGTAACCCCCTTGGTGGTGTGATTGACCTCAATCAATATCTCTGGGAGCTACCTGGTGGCCGGGGTTGGGCGATTAATCCATTGGCCAGTTTCTTGGCTGTCATCTGGCTGGTTGGTATGACAAATACGATTAATTTTCTTGATGGTCTCGATGGTCTCTCTGGTGGTGTGGCCGGTATTGCAGCTATAGTGATGTTCTTCCTATCAGTTAGCCCTAGGGTGGGGCAGCCGTTGACAGCTTTAGTGGCCATTATTCTAGCCGGTGCCACCTTAGGCTATCTGATCTATAATTTTTATCCCGCCAAGATATTTAACGGTGATTCGGGTGCCTATTTTCTCGGTATGACTTTGGGTATATTAGCTATTATGTCGGGGGCCAAGTTGGCCACGGCCCTGCTGGTGTTGGGTTTGCCGATCATCGATGCAATTTGGACAGTTGCACGTCGTATAGCATCCGGTCGATCGCCATTTGAAGCTGATCGCGGACATCTCCATTTCCTCCTGCTCGATGCAGGTTTATCACAGCGTCAGGCAGTCTTAATTATTTATTCATTCTCGGTCTTTTTTGGCTCTATGGCGCTGTTTACATCAACCAATCAGAAGATTCTGGCAATCTTCTGTATGGTGGTGATGATGATCTTTTTGATCGGTATCTTGGAGCTACTAAAATACCGTCGTCAGCAGGCAAAGAAGGTATCAAAAAAATAGCCTGCAAAATTGTTATGTCTTGATTGACTTTAGTAGCTCTAGCGGTGTATTCTATGGATAAGTACTTTAAGGAGTCAGTATGAACGGTAAAAATTTCCAG
>CAZCIH010000073.1:0-4188 GCA_964498855.1 uncultured Candidatus Saccharibacteria bacterium
TATCTTATGCCCAGCGCGTTTTAGCTTTTGCCAAAGGTCAGTGTCCTCGAAATACATGAAATAGTCAGGTGTAAATCCACCAACCTCATTAAAGGCCTGGCGACGAATAAACACCGCTGCTGCTGCCACACATGGTACATCAGCTGGGGCTACTGGCAAATAATGCATGCCTAGAGCCGTGTCAGGGAAAAACTTTTGCAGTATTTGTCGCCAGATCGATGGAAATCGACCGACTTGGGTGGCTTGAGGCTGACCATTACCCAAAATAAGTTGTGGTGAGGCCACACCATAGCTCGAGTTAGCATCCAAAAAATCAATTACTTTTTCTAATTTATTATCTGGCGGTATAATGGTGTCGGTATTTAGCAGCCAGAGGTAGTCGCCAGTGGCCTGCTTTGTAGCTAAGTTATTCGCTTGGCCAAAGCCAAGATTCTTATCATTTTTTATGATTTTAGATTTTGGAAAAATCTTCTTAACCGGTGTTGCACTGAAACCATCTGAGGCATTGTCAACCACTATTACTTCATAATCAGTTTCGGCTTTGAAATTTTCTCTCAGCGACAGCAGGCTGGCCAGCATCAGCTTCTCGGTGTTGTAATTGACATATATGACCGAGAGCTTCATTTTTTCTTTCGATGCCGAGATGGCTTTAAGGATGCGATCCGACGTGCCATTTTCCATGATTTTGAATTGATAATGCTGTCTAGATGGGCATTTATCTTGGCTATATCTTTATCTTTTTGTTGAATCGTCTCCTCGAGTTTTAATATTTTCTCATTGAGCCTATCAATTAAAAGGTCTTTGGATTCTTGAATTGGTATTTTCTTTTTACGCTGTAATTGCTTTACTATCCTAGCCGGCTTATGGGTGGATAGCGATCCAACATATTGAAATGTTATTGCCTCGGGTGATTCTAACATCTTAATGAAGGTGGGCGAAATTTTAAGACCGACTCTGGCTAGGTGTACTTCTGCTAGCTCTTTGGGCGTATTAAAATATGTATTTGATAAACTCTCAATGTGTAAACCAGCTTTTTCTACGATTTCTTTTATTGTTTGAATAGTATAAAAATGCAAATGAGTCCTATCAAGCAAGCCAACATCTTGATAACTAAAGTCACCAGTCAACATCTCCAGGCGCAAGGACATATGAGCCATATTTGGTATAGAAAATAGAATCTTACCCTTGGGCTTTAGATATTTTTTTACCTTTTCAAGTGTGGATGTAGGATCTACCAGGTGCTCCAGAACGTCTGCAAAAATAATATAATCATACTTGTCTTTGAGCTTTTTTTCTAAATCAAGCGACTCAATATTGCCAATAATAACTTGGCGACACCATCTTCTTGCCTCCTTAGCATCTGCCCTATCAATTTCAACTCCATCCACGATACAGCCTTTAGCAGTCAATACTTCGTCGAAATAGCCACTCGCACAACCCACATCAAGCACTAAACTCCCTGGCTTAATCATGCGATTTAGTAAATACCAAGGTGAGTTATGGTTGTCTAAATCGACAATGTTTTGACTGTACTGAGACACCTCATAGCTCCCACTTGTGATTTAAGCTAGTTACGCCATGGAAATCATTGTCCGCTTGAATACGAAATGGTGCGATATTATCAATAAACTCTCTGACATCACTATCGCGCTCGCCAAAGCAGCCAACCTTTAGATGATAGCGGCCGGTCAACAAAGGTATACTTTTAATACTTAGTACCGCCCTCCTGCCTACTTTGCCCGATAATCCATCAATTATTGTGTTTGTACCAAAACAATAGAGCTCATCCTCGCGAAAAATAGCAACTCCAATATTTTTTATATCATCCGAATCCTTTAAAGTAATCTCAAAATTAATATCCGACTTACTTGGAAAAACATGACGTTGCTTCATATTACCATCAAGTACCCTAACCTTCTCGATATAATGTCGGGAGGGCACTTTTGATTTTTTTTCGATCTCTTCCTTGGCTATTTGCTGCTCAATTTTATCATTGTTAATCATGATGTAATCATTGGCAATCTTACTTGCAGTACCAATATTTCTTACATGACTATCGTCTATCAAGAGTACTCGATCACAAAAGTCAGTAACTGTTGCCATGTCGTGAGTCACGAATACAATTGTCTTACCTTGCGTTTTCAGCCTTCGAAATACATCAAAACATTTGGTCTGAAAGTTGAAGTCACCCACGGCCAGCACTTCATCGATCAATATAATGTCGGCCTCAGCCTGAACGGCAATAGCAAAGGCGAGGCGTACTTGCATCCCTGAGGAGTAGTTTTTTATTTTCTGATCGATAAACTCTTCAAGCTCGGCAAATTCAACAATTTGATCGAATTTTTCTTCAATCTCTTTGCGTGTCATACCAAGAATAGCACCATTTAAGAAAACATTATCCCGACCCGACAGCTCAAAATTGAATCCTACCCCTAGCTCAATGAATGTCGCCAGCTTACCATTAACCACCACGCTACCCTCGGAAGGCTGGTAAACGCCGGCTAAGATCTTCAATAGCGTACTCTTGCCACTACCATTTCGACCAACGATACCGAAAAATTCACCCTGTTTAATTTCGAATGATATATTATCCAAGGCTGCGAAGCGCTCGGTCGGCATTCGGCGAAATAGTTGAGTAGCGCGACCCTTTAAAGAATCAACTTTCTCGTGAGGGACTAAGAATGTCTTGGACAGTCCAGACACCTTGACCGCAACTTCAGCCTTAACTGGTGATTTTTTTGTGCTTATCTTCATTATCGTTGTAGCTCCAATTGCCCCATAATCTTATCGAGTGATTTATTAAAGCTAGCCTTGTTATAGCGTTGGCTTTTGATCATGGCTGCTTTTGATAATTTGTTGCGCAAGCTAGGATTGCGAGCGACCTTAATGGTATAAGCTTGCAACTGTTCAATATTATCCCATAAATACCCGTTCTTTTCATGGTCTACAGTCTCTGGTTGTCCTCCAGCGTTCACCACCACGGGCACAGCCCCAGCACTCATGGCCTCAACGGTGGTGATTCCAAAATGCTCTTGGGTCTGTGGAAGCTTATTAGCATCAAATCCATAACCAGTCGCATGCCAATAAATGCTAGCTTTTTGATATAGATCCCTAAGCTCTTCAAAGCTGGTGTTAAAGTGTAGCTCGACCGGCCAATCTCTAGCAAGTTTCTTGACCTTTTCAATATACTCTCTCGACTTAGCATCATCTGCCGTACTACCCACGAGATGTAAAACCCAACCACTGCTGTGCAATTCCTTCATTTGGGCAAAAGATTTGATTAGTAGATCCTGGCGTTTATGATGACTCTCACCATTATCGGCAAAAAAACGGCCAACATTAAGAATTATTTTATCTTTTTTCTGAGCTGGCCCCATATTTTCACAGATTGGATAAAGTACCACCGAATCCTTACCCCAACGCTTTTCAATCCAGCCTTTAGTGTAGAGTGAGTTTGCTATTATCAACGAGTAACTATCAATAGCCTCCTTGCGATTACCAGTCAATAGCCCTTCGAATTCATCAAGAGCCCCATTGTAGATCTTCTTGATAAAGCTTTTTCCCCTCAATGTAGTCGGTAGTTGGTGTGGAAAATTACATATATATAAACTGTGGGATGTCAGGGCATGTAAGCTACTGCCATAGAGACTATTAATAAAAATATCCATTTTTACTTTCTTTAGTTGTTTAATATCAGCATAATTTGTCATAATATTTCGCCAGCGTCCTGGCCATGGAAGCTTGCTGGTGGTTAAGAACCGCATCACTATTGAAGGCCTATTCATCACCAGCAGTTTAACCTCGCCTAAATCAACGGAAAAATATTTTTCAATTTCTTTGAGATCTACCTTATCACGAGCAATCAATGTTACCTCATAAGACTTTGATAGATGCTCCGCCATCACCAACACAACCTTTTCACCGCCGCCCATGGTGGTAAGATAAGGGTTATAAATTGCAATTTTTTGCTTCGTTCTCAAAGCCCTCGCTCCGACATTAAACCCCATCTTTTTAATAGCATAATCGGGATAAACGCTAATGTTGAGAGCCAAGTCTTTAGTCCGATTACAACTTCATGAAAAGCTGTCTTGCGACCATTGCCACGCAAAATTGCCTTAAAGAACCGACCTGATGTCGCTAGTACTCGATCGCGAGTCATGGCACCAAAAGCCAGTAATGCCGACCGGA
>CAZCIH010000074.1:0-4167 GCA_964498855.1 uncultured Candidatus Saccharibacteria bacterium
GCGCGCCTAGCTCTTTTGCGACTGAATAGGTAATCGCGCCGTTCCCTCGCGCTTGTCCCGCCCCAGATACCTGATCCTGCCTCGATTTCGAGAGCATAGTCCAGACATTCTTGACGGACTGAGCATTGCTCTCGGCAAATCTTTTTGATTTCGGTAGCATTACAGTATTTTTCAGGGAAGAATAGATCAGCTTCCATGCCACGACAAGCAGCTTCTTCACGCCAAGCTTGATCGAGTTCGAGTGACTTTGTTAGTCGGTCCCATTGCATCGGGGTAATCTGGCTCTTGCGTGCTCGATCGAGACCATTGAGTAGATGCTGGAGCTCTGGTGGTCGCTCAGCCAAAATCCTCTCTTGCTCTTCTTTGGGCAAGATGAAAGGTGTATTCATGACATCCGAGGTTGACCACACGTAACCTTTCTGTTTGCGCGGTGCCATATTTTTTGCCTCCCTTGTTTGTATTTGTCAAACCTACTCTAGGAACACGTTTATGCTCCCATATTTTTAGTCTAATAGAAAATACTAAAAAATAAAAGATAAGAATCGAAAATTTAGCGAACATTATTACAAAAATCTGTTACAATATATGTATGATTGCCTATCTGAAGGGACAATTACAAAGCCTATCTGGTCAATCGGCCATAATATTAGTCGGAGGGGTCGGCTATGAAGTGTTACTAACCCCTCAGCTAATCACTAGACTGACGATTGGGGATGAAATTGAGCTCTATATCGCTGAACATATAAAAGAAGATCACTATAGCTTACTTGGCTTTGCCACTCCAGTCGAGCGGAGCATATATTTTCAGCTGACTTCAGTGTCGGGTGTTGGTCCGAAGGCTGCTCTGGCGGTATTAGCGACACATCAATCTGCCGAAGTCGAAAAGGCAATTATAGATGGCCAGGTTGAAGTTTTTAGTGCTGTACCTGGTGTGGGGAAGAAAACTGCTCAACGGATAATCCTTGAACTAAAAGGTAAGCTGACTGAACCTCAAGTAGTCAACTCATCAGCATCCGACCCGGCCTATCAAGCTCTTTTGAGCTTGGGCTATCAAGGCTCACAAGCAAAGTCTATGCTGGTAAATATATCGGCCGATTTACCAACGGAGGCTAGGGTAAAAGCTGCGTTAAAGGGAGGCGGTCGTGATTGAGAGAGCTGATAAGTCTCCAAAAAAGCCGGACCAAGAGGTTGAAGATGAGACTATCTTTGAAGAGACGTTGCGTCCAGCGCGCCTCGCTGACTATATAGGCCAAAAAAATATCAAGGATAGCTTGAGCTTGGCCATTGCAGCCGCTCAGAAGCGGACCGAAGCGTTGGACCATATCTTACTTTATGGGCCACCCGGACTTGGCAAAACCACCCTGGCTCATATTATCGGCCATGAGATGTCAGCCAATATCAAAGTCACCAGCGGTCCAGCTATCGAGAGGGCTGGAGATCTGGCTAGCCTACTAACCAATCTAGAAGCTGGTGATATTCTTTTTATCGATGAAATCCATCGTTTGCCACGGACAGTCGAGGAAATACTCTATCCGGCAATGGAGGATTATGCACTTGATATTATGCTCGGCAAAGGGCCTTCAGCTCAAAGCCTGAGACTGGATTTGCCACGCTTTACGATTATTGGTGCTACTACTAGATTTGGTGCCTTGTCGGGTCCTCTGCGAGATCGTTTCGGCCTGATTCATCGTCTGGAGTTTTACAGTCCTGATGAGATAGCACAGATTATTGCCAGGTCTACCAGATTGATGAATCTGGCAATCGATCAGGAGGCATTACAATCATTGGCATTGCGCTCGCGCCTAACACCACGGATCGCAAATCGCTTGACCAGGCGTGTACGTGATTATGCCCAGGTGCATGGTGATGGACGTGTAAATCAGGCGCTACTCGATCAAACCTTAACTCTTCTTGATATCGATGGCCTGGGCTTAGACGTTAATGATCGTCGTTTGCTGACGACTATTATTGAGCATTACAATGGTGGTCCAGCCGGTGTTAGTGCGATCGCGGCAGCTTTAAGTGAAGAAAAGCAAACAATCGAGGATGTCTATGAGCCATATCTGATTCAAATTGGTTTTTTAACTCGTACCAATCGTGGTCGTCAGGTGACTCCAAAAGCATATTTGCATCTGGGTATCGAACCACCTGAGCACAGGCAATCACCACCGCGGCTTTTGTAGATAGCTAAAAAAAGGGTAGAATAAAAGCAATGCAACCGGAAAATTTACGCTATCCAGGACAACAGAGTGATGAGACGACACTCAGGGTTTATTACAAACACTGGATGATGATAATGCCGTTCATTTTTAGTATGGCAATTTTAGCACTGGTCTGTCTGGCTGGCATATCCTTTGGTATAGTAGTTCAATCAGATATAGAGAAGTTTATTGGTACTAAGATACCAAGTGTTAGTCTGATTTCAATTTTCTTAGCTTTTATCGTAGTGATACTCTCGGTTGGAGTAATCTGGATTTGGCGTCGCAATCGTGTTGTTATTACAAACAAGCATATTGTTGATGTTGATCAACTAGGGCTTTTTAATCGCAAGGTGTCAACTCTGACATTGCAACGTATCCAAGATGTTAGCGCTAATGTTAAAGGTCCTTTACAGACAATTTTTCAATATGGCACAGTGATAGTGCAGACGGCCGGTGAACGAGAAAATTTTTCCTTTGATTATATTAAGAGTCCATATAAAGTGGAGCAATATATTTTAGATATTCATCAAAAATATGGTCGAGATATTAACGCTAGACATGAACATTCATCACCATCCGCTAACAATACTGGTGGACAGGCAAATACTCCAAGCGATTCTAGCTCAGCACCGCCACCACCGCCACCGCCACCGACTTTTCATTCATCTGATGGCTTATAGAATTAATGGACTGGGCTGAAGGGGTCTTGGCGACCGGTATTTTGTGGCTCGACCGGTGTTTTAGAGCCAATCAGCTCATCAAGTGAATCAAGCGTTTTTTGATTAAACTTTACCTGATCACGGGTAACTTCAGACAGTTTATTGTCATAATAAGCCTGGTCCTGTGGACTATAGAGTAGATTAACACAGAAGTATGCAGTAGCACCGAGAGCACCAATGACAACCAAGACAACGACTTTATTATAGTGTCGGCCGGCAAATTGAGTTATTTTCTTTAATGATTGATTATCTATTTTCTTCATGGCTTGATGTATGTATTTAATAATATTGTGACATCGCGGACATTACTATTATCACCTTCATCGCCCGTTTTAACGATATTAATTGAAACGACCGAATTATAACGACTCAAGTGTTCGATAGTAGTGAGGTAAGTAGTTAGCTGGCTAAACGTACCGCGCATTTTGAGAGATACAGGCAGGACATAAACATTGCCTGATTTGGTAGTTTGAGTGAGGTTGGGGTCGGTTGATTTTTTGTTTTTTGAAATTGAACTACCAGAGTCAGTAAACTGCACACTAGTTAGCTCGAAGCCAATTTTTTCAGCCTCACCTTTGAGCTGGACAATGACTTCCGCCTGGTCCTTATTGCTAGGTAGAGCAGTAGTGATATCATCCAGTTTGGCTGTCGCTTTACTATATTTTCCCTTTAGCTCGGTTAGCTGCTGGATGCGTTGCTCTGAAAGATAAAGATCAGTTTTCTTTTGCCTGAGGGCCTCTTTTTGAGTTAGCATAAACTTAGTAGCAAAGTAGAAGCCAATCCCACCACCAATGGTGAGCAAGATCAGGCTGGCAATTAGAACGAAAGTGAAATTCTTTGGCTCTAAGCGTTTCATTTGGCCGCTCCTTTTTTCAGGCCAATCGTGATTCTGATTTCATAGCCCTGGCCGTTTTCAGGTTGCTTGAAGTCAACAATATCAACATTGTTAAAGCGAGTTGATTTGGCTAGTTGATTACGTAAACCAGCCGCCGAGGTATAGTTGTTGCTGATTGCTGTAAGAGTGGCGGTGCTTTTTTCGCTATCAATCTGTAAACTTTCGATTGAGACATCTGATGGTGTTAAGCTGGCGAGTTCTTTAAATAATTCAGAAAAGTGGTTTTGGTTCTTTTGAACATCACTAATCGCCTTAAGACGATCCGCCAAGCTCTCAGCTTCTTTTTCGATATTACCATAAACCTTTATAGCCTCTTCTTGGTCAGCCAATTTGGCTTGTGTGATACCGATTT
>CAZCIH010000075.1:0-4003 GCA_964498855.1 uncultured Candidatus Saccharibacteria bacterium
ACTGAAATCTTCATCAACTTTAAAGTCACGGGCCAGTTGTTCAGTCTGACGAACTGACAGACGACCATCGATAATCATCTTAAGGAATTTTAACTGTCCTTCTCGATCCGATACTGCCAGCAGAGCGCGAGCATGACCTTCAGTCAAGCGACCATCATTGAGTGCCTGTTTAGATTCTGGCTGTAAATTAAGTAGTCGCATAGTGTTATTGACCGTACTACCAGCCTTGCCGACTCGCTGACCAATTTCAGCTGGGTTCAAATTGAACTGATCGGCCAGCTTCAAATAGGCCGTTGCAAGCTCGAGTGGCTTAAGCTGAGATCGCTGAATATTTTCTACTAAGGCCACTTCAAGTTGCTCTTGTTGATTGTAGCTACGCAGTATTGCCGGCACCGTCTTAAGACCAATTTGACCAGCCGCACGCAATCGACGTTCACCGGCAATCAACTGATAACCAGAGTCTGACTTCATCACAACAATCGGCTGCACGATACCGTGCTGCTTAATCGAAACTGCTAACTCGGTCAGATCATCAGCTTCAAAATCAGTACGTGGTTGGTATGGGTTGGCGACAATCTTATCAATCGGCAGATCATGCACCTTAGCTTGATCAAGTTTGAGCTCCTCGGGCATCGCAACATCAGCAAATTCATCAACATCAGTTGGAATCAACGAATCTAACCCGCGTCCCAGACGATTATTTTTTGCGGTCGACACGATTTATTACCTCCTTGGCTAATTTTTTATAACTAGCCGCACCTTTACTAAAACGATCATAATGACTGATTGGCTTGCCGTGGCTAGGCGCTTCAGCCAGTCTGATATTACGTGGTATCGTAACATTAAATACTTGATCGGGAAAGTGGTGCCGTAATTCATTCTCCACCTGAGCCGCCAAGCTAGTCCTCGAGGCATGCATCGTGATAACAAGACCAAGCAGGTGAAGATTAGGATTAAGCCCTTGTCGTACTCGACTGACTGTTGCCAGTAACTGAGTCAGACCCTCTAGGGCAAAATATTCCGATTGGACCGGTATCAAGAGCTGATTTGCAGCTGCCAAGCCATTGATTGTCAGTAAACCCAAGGAGGGTGGACAATCAATCAAAACGATGTCAAATTGATCAATCACCTCAGCTAAGGCTTTTTTGAGCAAAAACTCTCGACCCTTAATTTGAGATAGCTCAACTTCAGCGGCCGCTAAAACTGGACTAGCCGGCAGAATAAATAGCTTATCGAAGCTCGTCCGATGGATAATCTTATCGACTGGCCGCCCGTCAACTAGTACGTCATAAAGCGACCAATCTAGTTTATTTTTATTTAGACCCAGGCCACTACTACTATTCGCCTGGGGATCTAGATCTATCAATAACACTCTGCGCCCAGCTTTTGCCAGATAGGCCCCAAGATTGATAGTGGTGGTAGTTTTACCAACACCACCTTTCTGATTAGCAATGGCAATAATTTGACTCAACTAACTCCCCTGTTTGTTCTTGTTTAATTCTACCATAAAAAATTGGCTTAATAATCTTTGATGTGGCTATTTACAAGCTATATTATTTTTGCTATTATTATTCATTGTGCATTTAAGTTCTAAAGTTTTGTAGGAGTAGAAATATAATTATGATTGCCATTATCGAAAGCGGTTCCAAACAGTATATGGTAGAAAAAGGCCAGACTATCGAAGTCGAGCTGATTAAGGCAGAAAAAGAGATTGAATTTAAGCCTCTTTTGATTATTGATGGGGACAAGGTTCATATTGGCAAACCGACTCTCGCCTCTGCAACCGTCAAAGCAAATATTGCCACCGACCCAGTTAAAGGTGAGAAGATACAGGTACTTAAATATAAACCCAAAAAGCGCCAAGCAACTCGCACGGGCCACCGACAAAAATTCTCAGCTATTACAATTACTGAAATTAAGGCTTAAAGCCAAAAGCTAGCTGGGACAATTACCGGCTGGTTTATTGCCTGCGAAAGTCTGATTAAGCCAATCAAAAGTGTCATTGAAGCTATTGACCATAGTATTATAATGGGTCGCGGAATAGGTTCGATAGACCACCGATTGATTGCCATTACCACAAAGCCTGCTGCGGAAAGCCTCGGATTGCCTTGGTAAAATAACATTATCTTGCAGACCCTGATTGATCAATTTAGCACTTGCAGTTTTGATACCTTTGAGATTATTTTTATCCAAATCAGAAGCAAGACTGGCAAAGCCTGCTCCAACTAGGTTATTATTTTTTATCGCTTCTAGGAATGTTGCCTGATAAACCTTATCAGATTTTCTGCCCCAGTAGTTTATAACCGTATCAATACAGTTTTTAGCCACATCGGTTTTTAAGTTGGTCGCCCATCTATCCAATAATATACTTTGAATCTTATAATCTTTTTTATAATAATCACTGTAGCTTAGTAGGACAAACGGCCCAAACCAGTTAATATTTGCTCCTTTTGTGATATCACCCCAAGTTTCTTGGACACTCGAAACTGGCCCAAAGCCTACCACGCCGGCAATTTTCATCTCCGGGGCATAGGAGCTCGATATCTGATCGGCCCAATAGGCCGCGTGACCACCCTGTGAATAGCCAGCTAAGGCGACCTTATTCGAATCAATAAGATTCTTCGTGGTATCGAGTTGCTTGAGTGAGCGCACACCATCTAATAAGGCCTTGCCCTCGAGCTCACCAACCATATAGTGATGCATCCGAGTATTATCACGCATTCCTTCGTAATCGGTTGTCACTACAATGTAGCCCTGACTAGCATAGGCCGCCAAAAGAGAGTCGTAATTGGCCCAATTGCTCTTGCTTGGCACCTCTAAAGAAGCAGCGCAATGATCATCAATGCCAGTGGTGCCGGGTGCAAATGCAAAAATCGGCAATTTCTTTCCTGGTTCAACCCCGGCTGGCTTATAAATCCGGCCGTAAATAGCTACATCATTGTCATCACCATCTGAACTGGTGTAGCGCACTAGTTGCTTGGTGATACCTTGACTAATTGGCTTATCGAAGTGTTTGCTCGTCTGGTTGATCAGCTTTTTCGTCTCTTCTGCTGAATACACGACCTCCGGTTGGGCTTCAATTATTTTACCGGTTTTAATTATCGGCGTAGGACTGGGTTGACTAACTTTTTGAGAGAAATTATTTATCGACCCAGCAATTTTTTTAGGACTGCTTCCCAATAGGTAGCCGATGGTGCCGGCTAAAATCAGCACCAGGCCAATTATTAACCAACGACGCAAGAGCCGTCGATGGTATTTCTTGATCAGATAACTCGTGTGCCTCATGATAACTCCCGACTCATCAGATAGACATCAACATCTTCGATTAATTTTGGTGCAAATCTATCAACATTGAAGCCATTGGCAATGTAGAAATCTTTGCGATTATGCGTAATCAGCTCGACTCGACGGATTTTAGATTCCTGAAAGTTCTGCAAAGTCGATGTGAGCAAATATTTTCCCAATCCAAGACCTCGACATTGTGGCTGAATGTATAGCCAATATATATAGGCTCTACTTTTGTCCTTAAGACAGGCAATAGTATAGCCAGCCAGCTCATTTTCGACCCAAAGACCAAGCACCAGTCGCTGAGGGCGAAGAATTGCTACGGTTAGATGTGGTAATGAATTCTGCTGTCTCACTCGCTGCAGATACGTTTTAGAGTAATAATTAAAATCCGACTCAAGAGCTTGATCGAAAATTTTCTTCAAACGACCGACCTCATGTAGGCGTAGCGGGCGAATTGATTTTGACAATACCCCAGCGCCACTCAAGAATCACCTACTTTCTTCGCAGTCTCGGATGTTTCATCTGTTGCCGAGTCGTAAGCGACAACTCTATTGCGACCTTGGTGTTTCGCACGATAGGCAGCCGCATCAGCTTGAGCCAATAAATCTTTTAATTTCATTGTTGGTTGCAATTCAGCCACACCAAAACTTGCTGTGACCATAAAATCCTGTCCATTGTAAGAGAAAGTGTGGCTTTCAATCTTTTTTCTAATCCC
>CAZCIH010000076.1:0-2102 GCA_964498855.1 uncultured Candidatus Saccharibacteria bacterium
TACCTCGCTACCCGTTACATATGAAGCTCCAGCAGTGTACAGTCTGGCGTAAGCATAGCTTGAAGTACTACTTTTTAGTACAGCTTCAAAATAGACCTCAATATTACCGTCATAGGCATCGGCATCCCAATAGTGCCCAATTTGATCTGAGTAAGATGCCACTACAGGTGTAGTGCTAGTAGTTGTAGCGCTTGGCTCAGAAAACATATTGATAACTTTTACTATTCTCGCCATACTTATTCACCAACCCACTAGCTAAAATTCAGATTAGCTGCTGCGTAATAATTTGCCCCATCGTAGAAAAAGCTGATAACATCGGTGGCACTAGCACCGGAGTGAGCCGGTTTGGTCCCACCGGGCCATTTGACAGCAGAAGGCCATGTTACTACACGACCACCAGTACCGTCTTGGATCATCTTAAGTAGCAGATTACATGGACCAGCCGGAGCAGTGAAAGTAAAGGTACAGTCACCGGTCATGGTAATCTTTTGCTTGTGGCCATTAGACCCCCAATCGATTGTCTTGCTCGTACCAGAGTTACCGTTGTCATACTCGGTGAAATAAATATTTTTACTAGTTGCACTCAGATGGCTCTGGGGGGATATCACGCCAGTTCCCTTACCAGCGAGCTTGAGGTCAATATTGGTGTCACCACCAGTTGCAGAAATCTGTGGAGCCGTAGAGGTAGCGGCATTGGTGATAGTTATCTCATTGACGGCTGAGGCGGTTTGAGCAAATTTAATGTATTCGTTGCCATTACCGTCATTGATCGAGCCGGTATCTGCTATTTTAGGAGTTGTGAGAGTTTTATTGGTTAGTGTCTGAGTATCTGTCAATGTCACCACATCAGTGCCAATATTTAGAGTAGCATTACCGCCAGCACCGCCATCGGAGATGGTGATTTTATTGCTAGTACCGGTCAGAACGCGCTCATCGGACAAGGTGCCGTTGGTTGCCAGGGTAATGTATTGGGCGTCAGTTGGTGCTCCGCCACCGCCACCACCAGCACCCCATGATGGCAAGCCACCACTAACTTTAAGCACATCACCAGTCGAGCCAATCCCGAGGCGGACCACATCACCACCAGAGTCACGATAAAATATATCCCCTGTCGCCGCCGAGCTAGCATCGTAATACATAACACGTCGGCGATTACCAGAGCCACTCGTCTGAGTGTAATAAAGTAGGCCTGAAGAGTCTATCTCTAGTGTTCCAGCTGCAGGGGTGGTCAGCAGTGCTGCACTCGTCGTAGTGAATGTCAGCGGTGCTAGAGAACTCGTACCGGCCCGTATGGTAATACCCTTATGCATACCATTAGAAGAGTCGTTCGAGCCAGTATTATAATGTTCTTTTTCTAAATACTGATTGAGTATAGTGCCCCAAGCACCATCATCCCCACCAACTGTCGGAAGTCTTTGATCTGCCATCTAGCTTTTAACCTCCATAAGCACCCCCACCAAAAGTATCAGATGATTTTTTAGTCCGCGATGGCTGGGATTGAGATTTTACTGATGGATTGGCCAAATTTTTAATCAGAGCACTAATCCCGATTAAAGATATTAAAAAAGCTGCCATATGCTTCAAAAAGTCCTTACGGCTCATCTCTCGATTCAATAGTTTATCGAGTAATTCTAGATTAAACAGCTACCTACCCTCCAATCCACTTATGCTAATTCTAGCATATTTTCTTTTTATGGTTTGGCCTACTGTCCGCTCGCAGTATCCTGATTGCGCTCTGGTATCAATTTGTCCAAATCATCTGATTGTCCGATTACCTGGTCACGTGCCTTCTTGGCGGCTCGATCCGCTCGTGACGCTAATATCACCTCACGAGCATAATTTGTGAATAAATCTTCAACCGATGAAAACCCTACCGACTTTGCTACATCCTCTAGCTCACGACCGACTTCATCATTAAAGCTAAGACTATATTTCTTGGCCATATTACTCCCTGTTAGCAAATATCTTATACCTTGGTCGGCCTGATATCAACCATCGGCATGACTCGACGAGCTGGTACGCGCTGGGCTGGTGGTTGTGCATGAGATAAGTCAAGTACTGCCGGGCCAGTCTGGGCTGAGCGCATAGTCGGTCCCATAGCT
>CAZCIH010000076.1:2112-3971 GCA_964498855.1 uncultured Candidatus Saccharibacteria bacterium
ACTAATGTCGAGGCGTAATTGGTGGCAACGGCTGGCTTTTGTCTAGACTGGGTAACATTTGTGGCTGACATACTAGGCTTGGATCGAGGCTGATAATTGACTATTAAAATGAGTAAACAGGATAGCTCGAAAAGTACAATCATCGGTAAAGCGAGGATAGTCTGATTCAGTGGATCAGGAGTCGGAGTTAAGATGGCAGCGGCCACAAAAACTGTCACCAGCACATGCGGTTGATACTTTTTGAGCTGATGTGGTGTTAGAGGCGTGAGGCGATTTATTATCAACATAATCAGTGGAAGCTGAAAGATTAATATTGAGCCGCCTAGATAAGATAAGACGAAGGAGAAATATTGATCGGTCGTAATAATAGCTTGCAGAGAACTTCCACCAAATTTTATCAGAAAATGTAATGCACTCGGAAGACTAATAAGATAGGCAAAGGCTAAGCCCATCAAAGCAAGAGTGACCGAGGCAAACAAGATCAAATAAGTATATTTTGGCAAGACTATCCGACTGGTCGGATCGATAAATTTGAGTAAGTGGTATATCCCAGCTGGAATCGCCACAATCATCCCCACCAAGAGGCAGACCTGCAAACTAAAGCCAAGCCCTCCCATCGGACTAGTGAAATACAGTGTTTGGCCAAGGGGCGCCTGAATTAGTTTGATCAACTGTGGATTGTAGATTATACCTACACCGATACCAGCCAAAAAAAAGCCTAACACCCAGATGAGGCGCCGACGCAATTCTTTCAAATGCTGACCAAAAGTTAGGATATCGTTTTGTTTGTTTTTCACTCTTTTACCTATTTTTTTCTATTTGTCTAACAATTTTCGATATATTGGTAGCTATTTCTTTTTTACTTTCCCCGCTTTAGATACTTTTGATTTTGGCTCATCATCTTCAGCCATGCCTTTTTTGACCTCTTTGCCAAACTGACCAATGCTACGACCAAGCTCGGGTAGTTTAGATGCTCCAAATATCAATAACAATACCAAAACTATTAATAGTAATTCCGGTAAGCCAATGCCCATAAAATCCATTTATCCCCTTCCTTATACTAACAAAACACCTAGCTATTCATAGCATATCTCAGTCGATAACCAAGCGCAAGCTTTTTATCTAAATCGGTTAGATCTATTGCGACGAATCAAACGCACCACTACCCACCAAACCGCTACAAAAGCAATTAATACCCCCATCCACAGTAGCCAACTTGGCCGAGCTTTTGGCCCACTATCTTGAGATTGTTTCTGTTTCAGAGGAGTTTTTGTTTCAGACTGCGCCTGCGCCTTGCCCGACAAAGATTTAAATACCATTTCAGCCTGGTTGCCAATTATCCGATTGAGCTTGATGCTAATATCATCTTTATTGTCCTTATCTATATCAAAGCTCTTACTTTCATCCAAGCTGATAGAAGTCGTGATAACATCTGAATGTATCTCCAGATTTACTTGACCCCATTTTATTTCCTTGATGATAATTTTATGCTGAACACTACCAATGTTGAATAGAATTTCTTGACCAGCATCCACCAATAGAGTTTGGCCAGTATCGCTGAAGTATTGCTCAAGATCATTTAACAAAATTAGTGAGGCACCAGGAGTAGCTTCTGGTGCTGGAGAGGTGCTTGCATTGCCATTCTGATTATTTGTAGTCCCCGTTGCAGATGATTTAGCAGGAGCGGGAGTAGTTGATTGATTGCTATTTCCGCCCGAATTACTGCCCGAGTCACCTCCCCCATCACCAGAGCCAGGATTATCGACTAGCTCAATCGTATCACTATAGCCACTGGAAGTATTGCCCGAAGAATCCTTGTAGCGAACATAAACAGTCTTAGTGCCAGTACCGCTACTCAG
>CAZCIH010000077.1:0-3865 GCA_964498855.1 uncultured Candidatus Saccharibacteria bacterium
ATCGGTATAGGTGGTTGTTATGGCAGCACCGTTGTAGAAGAGCTCAGCATCGGCGCTTGTCACCGCCGCACCAGTGGTGTAGGCATAAGCCTCAATGGCATAGGTATTAGTGTCACCAACGTTTTTGTATTGTGTGAGAGTGCTACCGCCACCAACGTTGAGAAATATAGTCGCTCTGTCGGGCGGGCCTGTATATGACCCAAAGAAGTCAAGACGACTATCATTGTTTAAATCACTCAAGTCTAGACTATTGTGCATATTGGCATAGAACGCAGTTGGTGAGCCAAAAGTACCGTCACCATTGCCAAGTCGGTACTGAACCTTTAAAGCGTCAGCTGTCAGATTTATTTCGTCCAAATTGCCATCGCCGTTTATGTCACCCATTTTTAACTTCGAGGCGTAATTTAGTCCGGTAGCCAGTACCACTGGCGTGCCAAAGGTACCATTACCATTACTGGGATAAAACAACATACTACCATTACTCCCAGATGACTGGATCAGTACATCAGCATCATTATCGTTATCTATATCACCACAGTCTATATGCCTAGGATCAGATAGGGATCCATCAATTGCTACCTCTGTGGGTGAACCAAAACCACCACCAGACTGGCTTTTTAATACATAAAACTTACTCGTGTCCGTCGATGCAATCATATCCGATCTGCCATCGGCATCAACATCACAAATCCGATAATTCATACCGTGAGGCAAATCATAATAGCCCGCCGGCGAACCAAACGTGCCGTCGCCATTATTTGGTAGCATATGAGCTTGAGCCTGATTACCATAAGTCATAGCCAAAATATCCAAGCTCTGATTATTGTCAACTTTGGCAAGCTTAATATCTACAAGCCAATTATTGTAGCAAGGGCTAAAGGGGCCATAATTTACAGCCGAAGCAAAAGTTCCATCACCATTGTTAATAAATACCGACGCTTTACAACTGCCATAGGTAGCAACAACGATATCATTCTTACCATCTCCGCTGACATCCCCCACGTCAAAACCATATGCATAAGTTGGAGTGGTATAGTTTGTGGGACTGCCAAAAGTACCATCACCATTGTTCATAAAAACTGATATTGCCGACGCATTCCAAGTGCTCTGGGCAAGATCTTTGTAGCCGTCACCGTTAAAATCAGCTGCCATAATGTATGTAGTGCCATTACCACCACTTGTCTTATAGGTTTCACTGCCAAATAAGGTTGAGCCAGCACCAGGTGCCACCACCTTAGCCGAACCAGCACCGGTACGATAAGTCGAGCTATCATAGGTTTTATTTGCTCCGTCCCACCCGTTCAGGTTGCCATTGAAATCCCCATTGATTAGCTGTTGCAACTTTGGCAGGCTAACCTGCCCGGCTACGCTGGTGTCGACATTTGAGGCAGCACTAAATTGATTGGTCGTGCTACTTCCCAACCCACCGCTCCAATCGGTCTGATTCCAGGTCGAAAGTGCTAGCACAGGTCCCGCAAAGCGTAGCCCTAGCCACCCAATAATAAGCATATAGACAGCAAGAGCACCTAGATGCACTTGGTGATGATGAGCCGTGCTATGCCAGCGGTTATACCACCGCATTTTACTCCTCAGATGACGATGAGCCCTGGCGGTAGTCCCGGCTCGAGCCTTGCTGGCAGAAGCCTTGGTCCAGGTGGCACCGAGTAGCGCTGCTCCACCGACGAGTTTGGCGTTTTTCTTGGTAGCTTGCTTTTTAGCTACTACCTTGGGGTGGACTTTTTGCTTACCGTGAGCGAAACCATCACGAAAACTAAGCTGATAAACGTAAGATCGTCGACTGCTAATTGATTCACGAGCACCTCGTTTACCTCTTTGGTAGCCAACTCTAAAGCTCTTATCTTGTGAATTAATAGCGGAGTTCTCGACAAAACTAGAAACCTTCCGCTTACCTGCCTGGTAACCAGATTTGAAACTGTGAGGCTTGATACCTTTTTTCTTTGTCTTAGCTTTTGTGATTTTTTTCAAAACTTTTGGCCTAGTGGCAAGGCATTTCCTATAGCCTCATCATACCTGAAGCGTAAGCTCAATGCAACTTGCTTGAATAGACCCAAACTATGACTTATCCACAGCATGAAGCAAAGCTATCCACTTGCTTTTATTACAGTAGTATGACAATATGTTGACATGTTTTGTTTGTTTTGTAATAATGAAGACACGGACGTCGCCAACTCTCGCCTGACTAAAGGTGGAAGTCAGGTCTGGCGACGACGCAAGTGTAGTGTGTGTGGTAAGGCAGCAACCACTTATGAGCGGTACGATATGACGCACCTCTCGATTGTCTCTCCTTCATCGGAGCATCAAGCACCGTTGAGAGAGTCAGGACAATTAGAGACGCCATATAGCCGCTCGAAACTTTTTTATAGCCTAGCCAAGGCTTTTAGTGCTAGCGGACAGGAGGTGGCACTAGTCGATGATCTAGTCGATACTATCGAGACAAAGCTAGTTCATGGACGTTTCCAGCAACTCGAGCGAGAAAAACTTACCTCATTGGTATTAGAAACCATTAAGCCGGTCAATCTGTCTGCTTTTATGCATTACCTAGCCTCCCACGGCCAAATAACAAACCGTAGTGAGCTAAGGCAAGTTATAAAAAAATATTGATTACCAGATTGAAATTAATCAAAATCCACTTAATATGTATGCTATAGCATGAAAGTAATGTGAAATATTTTCTTACTAATTAATCATTAGATATTGCCGGCAAATAAACACCCCCGCAACTTGTGGGGATGTTTTGTCTAATTTGTTTTAATAGATTGGCTTAGCTATCTTGGCCGGTCTCAGCCTTTTCGCCCTCTTCTGCAGAAGCCTCAGAGGTTTCTTCACCCTCATTAACTCCCTCTGGCACAGCCTCGCCGACTTCTTCCTCGAGTGCTTCGAGCTCTTCATCACTTCGTGGTGGCTCCACTCGAGCTACCAGCTCGCTCTCTTCGGTGATAATCTTAACCTCAGAACCAACCTTAAGATCAGACACGCCAATACTCTTCTCGAAGTCATCCAGCACGCTTATATCAACTTCGATGCTCGAAGGCAAATTGGCTGGCAATGCCTCAACTTCAACTTCTTCAAGATTCGGAATTAGGCTACCACCATCTTGAAAGACAGCCGTCGATTCACCAATAAAATGCAATGGTACGGTGGTGCGAATAACCTCGTCCATCTTTACACGATAAAAATCAGCGTGAATTGGCTGGTGACGTAGAGGTGAGAACTGAACCTCGTGAATCAAGGCGTTGATCGCCCTATCATCTCCTATCTTGAGTAGTAAAATGCCGTTGTAGCCGGCTTTATCAAAAACACGACCGAACTCACGCCCATCAACTTCAATAGCCTCAGTCTCCTTGCCGTGACCATAAACAACCCCAGGCAATCGACCAGCCTGACGCGCAGAAGCCACAGCCTTACCACGAGCACTACGCTTTTGAGCTGTTAAACTAAACTTTTCCATAAATAAAAACTCCTTCCAAGATCTAGAGAGGGTGTAAAACTATCCTATTATACCCTACTACTTCAGATTACTCAAGTCTCCAGAGTAGCCACTCAAGAACAAATGAAAGTCAGCAATCTCGGCTGCGGAAATCTCCCCCTTAGCCATAAATCTAGCCTTTTCTCGAGGCTTAAGGTCAGTTTTCCGTCCCAGAGCTGAGCTTTTCTTGGGTTTAGCAGTTGACTTCTTCGAGCCATCTGATGACTGCGACGAGCTACTCAGAAGCACAGTCGCCAGCACTGGCAAAGAGCAGTCATGACAGCTAAGCTGCATAAAGCAATGACTATCCACCTTACCTAAAAACTTAATATCATCAAAATGGTAGTTCGAGCCACATGACGGACATTTATAGAAAAC
>CAZCIH010000078.1:0-3716 GCA_964498855.1 uncultured Candidatus Saccharibacteria bacterium
TGATTCGATTTTTCAAAATCATTTTCCTTTCATTATGTCTTTATTTTTTAAGAGCTAGCCCTTTCTTGCCACTCTTTTCTGCCTTTAGAGCCCACTTTATCGCCATTTCATCTAATATTTCATCCAGGGTTCGGGCATTGTAAACTCGATTCTTCGGTCCATGTTTATCCTTTTTAAGGTGACGACGCATTCATCTCTCACCTCCCCTCTGACTTTAACTTACATTCAATATACGTTTGTACTATGTACGGCTGCAGTAACATTTCTCACAATCCGATTGTTGTATTGTCAACAATCAATACAAGATTGACACAAAAAGCCTTCGACGTGTCACACCAACACTCCGAAAGCTCTTCCGTATCATGTTAACTCTATTCAAATGATAATGCAGTGAGCTTTCTCACTAAGGTCTTGAGAGGTTATTCTTGTACGCCCGTTTTAGGCTTAGATCTAGTAAAAAGACGTTTTAATAAAATCACTAAATAAGCACCAGTCGTGATCAGAAGTAAATAAATTGTGAAATAGATCGCTGTAAAAATACCCCTGGGGCACTTATTTGCCATATTGCTATGAAATACTTTCATAATTTGTGCATCAGCTGGAGTAATATAGCCAAATGGATGTGTCATATCATATCGGCACAGGCCGATCGAAGACGTGCCTCGAAGCGACAGCAAAACTAAAACTGCCAATACGATTACCTCTAGACCAATCAGTGAATAAAAAAACTTTCTAACTGACATACTGTCAATTATTATAGACAATAACGATGACTTAATTAAGCCTACTTATAAAGCCAGGTCGGATTTTGCTGAGAAAAATTATTATTACTCGAAAATGCTGGGTTGGTCGGTATTAGATCGACCAACACCTTAAACTCTTCACCCACATTGTTAATCTGATAAATAACCTCGCCGTATTGGTCACCTTTTGCCATTGCACCACTCATCACTAGATATTTGCCGTCAGGTGAAAAGGTGCCATCCAGCATAAAAGTACCGGTATTTAGTGAGCCGGGGAAGCGAATGTCTGGGCTATAACCGGCGGCTCGCAGATGTGTTATGAGATTATCGGTCAAATCAGCCTCTTGCTTGCCAGTTTCTAGGTTATAAATCTTATGGCGTTCGAAGCTAGCAATATGCTTACCATCAGCAGACAAAGCGATATGCAAGCTGCCAACGTCTTTCATGACTTTTTCTTCCCGCTTTTTATCTATATTGTAGATGTGTAGATTTGCCCCTTCCTTAGCCGACAGCGAGCTATAAGCTACTTTGTTAGCACGATCGAACCACTCCGGTGATACATCATTTTCCTTAGCTGTACTTACCTGAGTAAACTTACCCGTCCCTAGCTCAACAATATATATATTGAGATCTTTTGGAGGATTGTCGGCTGATGAACTTGCCTGCACTGCCACTCGCTTTCCATCTGGCGATAGCGATGGACGACTGATTGAGAATAGCCCGGGCACTGGCACCACCTTCTTATCTCCGTTGCTATTAACCAAGACTAGCTCATTTCCGTTTGGATAAATCACCCGATCGACCCAGATATCGAAACCTCCGGGATTTAAGATGATGTCACGGCCAACTTGCCCATCATACTGTGTCAGCTTAGCTTGTGGATTTTGTAAGTTTGGCAATCGATAATATAAGCCGGTGACAAATGGCTTGGATCGTTTTAAGAATTTCTCACTGGTAGCATTAGTCGGTGACATTTCTTGAGCCTGCCAGATGGCAATAAAGGCTATTGCGACAACTAATACTATTCCGCCCAAAATAAACAATAGTTTAGATTTATTTTTAGGCTTTTGTTCTTTTTCTCGTTTCTTACTCTTTTCCTTTGCTTGATCTTTTTTTTGATCTTTTCGCTGAAGTTTATTAGCTATCTGCATATCAGTTCCTTATTTTAGTCGCACACGAAAAACGGCTTTGATTTATTGCTATCATTGGATTATATGACGAAACTACACCTTTTGAGAACCATAAAAGTTTTACCAGACCTAGAAACAACTGCTCTGATATAATAAAGCCATGCAGTTTAAACTTGAAAAAAATGTTAGTCTAGCCCAGCTGACCACCTTCAGACTAGGTGGTTACGCCCGATTCGTTGCCCACATTCACTCTATCGATGAGCTGACTAAATGTCTGCAATGGATAAGACAAGAAAAATTAGACTATTTCGTACTGAGTGGTGGTTCTAATACAATTTTTGGTGATAAAGGGTTTGATGGCGTTGTTATAAAAATCGAGATCAAAGGATTCGCCATTATCGAAGAAAGTGATGATTACTCCATTATCAAAGTTGGCGCCGGTGAAAATTGGGATGAGATGGTGGCACGTTGTGTCAGACTCGGCTTAAGCGGTATTGAAGCTCTCTCATATATCCCTGGTCTTTGTGGCAGTGCGCCAGTTCAAAATATTGGTGCATATGGGCAGGAGCTGAGCCAGACACTGCTCTCTGTCGAGGTACTCGATCAAAATGTCACTCCTGCCGTAGTTACAACACTGACCAAGGCCGAGTGCCACTTCTCTTACCGCAATAGCATTTTCAAGTCCAGCGCCAAGGGTTGCTACATCATCACCGCCATTACCCTCAAACTCTCCAAGTTGCCTCCGGCAAAGCCAGTCTATCGTGACCTAGTTGATTATTTTGCTCGGCTCAAAATCGATCAACCCACACTAGCTCAAATTAGACAGGCAGTGATTGAAATCCGCACTCACAAACTACCAGACCCAGCCAAGCTACCGAATGCCGGCTCATTTTTCAAAAATCCTATCATTGAACAAAGACAATTCGAAGTGCTTGTCGACCGTCATCCAGAGCTAGAGCAGATACCTGACGGCTGGTCACAGGCACCGTTCTGGAAGCTGGAGGATGGGTCAATCAAACTCTCGGCTGCTCGTCTCATCGAGCTGTCTGGCTTTACCAAAGGCCATCAATCGGGTTCGGCCAAAATTGACGATCATCATACCTTAGTGCTAGAAAATATCAAAGGCAATTCAGCCACAGATCTACTAGCCCTGAAAAATATGATAATAAAACAGGTCGAAGCTAAGTTTGGTATTGTTCTTGAGGCTGAGCCCGTAATCGTTGACTAAATCCAAACTGCCAGAATTGCACCCATTAACAAAATTGCAACGAGATTATATGCCATATTTAGTACATAGAGCTTACCTGAACGACCAGCAAAAACAGTTTCACCAATACCTGTGGTGATAGAAAATCCAGCCCAAAGCCAAAAGCCAGTCTGCGCCCCGGTCAAGGCAGTGTCCGCGCCCAAGTAATCAACAAAATGAGCCAGCACATACGCAATCAACAAGGCTGCTACAAAGGTCAAAGCATAACCATTAGTGGCATTGCCACGAAGATTATCCTTATGCTTACCTACGAGACGTTGCCAGGTTCGACCAAATAGCACCGGCGAGTACCAAAGTGCGCCAACCACCATATACACAACCGCCGCCACAAAAACTGCCATATAGTTTATATCTGCTTCGAGCATCTGACGAATCTGCCTTGTTTAATCATTTTCACTACCTGCATAATAATCTTAAAATGCTTGGCTTGGCAAGGACTATCGATCAGTCAAGATACGTTTTGTGCTGGAAGCATTAAAGATCAATACCTAATTGCATAAGTTCCTTACGTAGTTGCGTAAGATTTTGGTAGAGAATTGATTTGATACCGAGCTCACCAGCCCCTATGATATTGAC
>CAZCIH010000079.1:0-3571 GCA_964498855.1 uncultured Candidatus Saccharibacteria bacterium
GGAAAGACAATCAATTAGCTGATGCACAAGTGAATAAATGTCTCGATGAACAAGTTGAAAAATAGACATTTATAGATATTTATCGTATAATATGTTTGCTTGTTTAGATAGTGGGCGATCGCTCGCTAGTTTTAGTTGAGAGGAAAGTCCGAACAGCATATGAGCGCGACGGTTGCTAACGGCAACCGGGGGTGACCCTAGGGAAAGTGCCACAGAAACTATACCGCCTTGATTTATTAAGGTAAGGGTGAAAAGAGCGAGGTAAGAGCTCGCAGCAGTTGCAGGTGACTGCAAACTGGTGGTAAACCCCGTCGGCTGCAAGGCTATGGGCCCTTTAGTTTTACTACCGAGTTGCTCGCTCGGAATGGGTATGTCGCATGATCGGCTTGATTTTTCAAAGCTGACATCTGCTCCTTAATTGGAGCTTAAGATAGATGATCGCCATCCCGACTTTGTTGGGATACAAAATTCGGCTTATAGCTATCTAAGCAGGCTATAGAAAGGGCTTATCAGATTTAATTACAGATAAGGTTTTTCTATAAATCTGTCAACATGTCATCTAATTAGTGTAAAATAAGCTTATATGAAGAAGCGGAGTGAGCTACTCTTTAGTTTGGTGCTGGTGCCAATCGATTACTTAGCCGCCATCACTGGCTTTGTTTTTGCTTATGCTATTCGGTTGCATGCCGAAAAGCCCATTGCATATCAGATACCAGCTCGACAATACATTAAATTTATGTTGGTGTTATTACCGGTATGGATATTATTTTTTGCTCTGTCGGGGTTATACAACTTGCAAAGTACTCGCAGTCGCTTTAGTGAAATTGGCCGAATTTTAGTAGCTACAGCAGGTGGAGTGATGTTTTTGATTTTGGTAGATTTTGTCAGCCAAGACCCAATCATACCATCAAAAAGTGTACCGGTTTATGGCTTTGCCATGGCTTTTATATTGATAGTTATCGCTCGACAAATTGTCCGGGGCTTACAGCGCTTTTTATGGCGTTTTGGCGTTGGTGTGCATAATGTTTTTGTGGTTGGTACCGGTAAGGTGGCAAAGGATATTATGGCAGCATTAACACCAGCGCATAATGGCTATCGCTTGCTCAATCATGAAATTGAGGCTGAACCAGCAAACTACAAAAACCTCAAGGGCGTTGATTTGCTTTCTAAGATCAATCAAATTCACCAAATAGATGAGATAGTAATGACTGATTCGAGATTGGACGATAAAGGCCAGCTAGAGGTTATTGAATTTTCTCAGGAGCATCAGATAAGCTATAAATTCGTACCGGCAACAGCCGGGCTTTTTAGATCGAAAGCTGAGTCGGTGCCTTATTCGACGGTACCAGTCTTGGAGATAGTCCAAACTCCTTTGGAGGGCTGGGGTAGGATAGTAAAAAGGACCGTTGATTTGCTGGCTTCTGCCCTCGGTATATTAATATTGAGTCCAATTTTTCTAAGTATCGCCATTCTGATCAAAATATTTGACCCTGGCCCGGTGTTTTATTTGCATCGTCGCTTGTCGCGTGAGGGTAAAAAAATTAATGTCTATAAATTCCGGAGCATGAAGAGGCAGTATTGTGTAGGCCCAGCCTATAAGTATAAGAGTAATGAGCAGGTCTTAGCTGAGATTGGTGATTCGAGGTTATTAGCGGAGTTTAAACAGCATCAGAAGCTCAAGGATGATCCCCGTGTGAGCAGACTGGGGCGTTTCTTGCGCCGCACCAGTCTAGATGAGCTACCACAGCTTTTTAACGTCTTGATGGGTAATCTTAGCCTGGTTGGTCCTCGACCAATTACGCAGGACGAGCTAAAGCGCTATGGCAAGGTATCGAGTAAATTTTTAGCCATTAAGCCGGGGTTAACTGGGTTGTGGCAGGTTTCGGGACGCAATGATATTAGCTACGATGAGCGAATCAAGCTCGATATTTACTATATTGAGAATTGGTCACTTTGGGCGGATTTGATGATTCTATTAAAGACTTTTCGATTGATCTTACGGGGGCGAGGTGGCTACTAAACAGCAGTTGACCGGCCTAAAAGTTGCCATTGTGCATGATTGGCTCACAAATTTGGGTGGTGCTGAGAGGGTAGTTTTAGCCATCAGCCAGGCTTTTCCTGATGCCCCGATATATACCAGTGTCTATGAGCGCTCACGCTTGCCACAGTTTGCCGATAAAAAAGTTATTACGTCCTACCTTCAGCACTGGCCTTTGTCGTCTCATCACCAGCTTTATCCATTATTGCGCATGAGAGCCTTTGAGAGTTTTGATTTTAGCGACTATGACATTGTCATTTCCAGCTCGAGCGCTGAGGCTAAAAGTATTATTACTAGCACTCAGACACTCCATCTGAGTTATATTCATACCCCAATCCGTTACTATTGGAGTGGCTACCAGGATTATTTGGCAAATCCAGGGCTTGGTATATTTAATCCACTTGCTCGTATGCTGTTACCTACTCTAGTAAAGAGAATGCGCCGGCTTGACTTTGCCTCGGCTCAGAGACCTGATGCCATTATGGCTAATTCAAAAAACGTACAAGCCAGGATAAAAAAGTACTACCAGCGTCCCAGTCAGGTATTACACCCACCGGTTGATCTATCCAGGTTTGATGTAAAAAAAGCAACAGATGGTGATTATTTTCTGATTGTGAGCCGTTTAATACCTTACAAACGAGTCGATATTGCAATCGAGGCATTTTCAAGGTTGAATCAGAGACTAATAGTTGTTGGCAGTGGCAGTCAATATGATTCGCTTCGTAAGTCAGCTGGCCCAAATATTGAATTTAAAGGCCAGCTCGATGACCGTACTACAGCTAAGTTATATCTGGGTGCTCGGGCATTGATATTTACGGCCGAAGAAGATTTTGGTATTACACCAGTCGAGGCGATGGCTTGTGGCAAGCCGGTGATCTGTTACTCTCGAGGTGGAGCAATTGAGAGTGTGGTTAATAAAAAAACTGGTTTATATTTCAATCAACAAACTAGTACAAGCCTAGCCGAAGCGATCAAGCAGTTTGAGGGTATGTCTTTCGACAGTAAGAAAATAAGACGACGAGCAGAGCACTTTTCAACCGAAAATTTTATCAGTCAATTAAAAGCGATTGTCAGCCAAAAATATGAAGAAATCAGCCAGTAAAAGTAGCCGATATAGCCCTTCAATTCACCTAAAATCAATATTGATTGCAACGTCGATATTCTTAATTTATCTATTAGTTGTCGGTATTACTGGCTTGTTTAAAAATGTTGCTGAAAAGACAACATCTACTCATAAATATGTTTCTGCTTTAGAGTATTTCCTCGGTCACGATGGGCCGGTTACCACACTGGTGCTATTTACAAATAATGCTGAGATGCGTTACGGAGGAGGCTTTATTGGGTCTGTGGGGCTAATAAAGGCTAAGCCAGGTGAGGTTAAAGTCGATCCAATCCGTAGCGTTTATTATTACGATCATAAGCTTGATGATCATCCTCCAGCTGATGCTAATGTCAATCAAAAAACACCGCCAGAGTTTAAAAATTTATCAGAAAAAATGCAAGTTTTAAGGTGAAAAGAGAGAGCTATAGTTT
>CAZCIH010000080.1:0-3556 GCA_964498855.1 uncultured Candidatus Saccharibacteria bacterium
TAAGAAATAAGAACTTTACTACTATTTGCTAAAGGGTCTCAATAAAATATAAGTTGGCCAGTCCAACTCTCCCCTTAATCTATAATCCCCTCTTTGTTTTGAGGGGACTATAGATTACATCTTGATTTCGATATCAACACCGGCCGGCAAACTCAGATTCATCAGCGAATCAATTGTCTTAGGGGTTGGCTCGGTAATATCTATCAAGCGCTTATGGGTACGGATCTCAAATTGCTCACGTGCGTCTTTGTAAACATGGGGGCTCTTGATAACCGTATATTTATTTTTCGAAGTCGGCAATGGAATTGGACCTGCCACCTGGGCACCAGTACGAACAGCTGTATCAATAATCTGCTTAGCCGACTGATCAATAATTTTATTGTCATAGGCCTTGAGTTTGATACGGATTCTTTGTTTGGTGACAGCTTCTGGCATAGTAAGGTACTTTTCTACTTAATCTCTTTAAAGTTTATTTGGTAATCTTTGTAACGACCCCTGATCCAACTGTACGACCACCTTCACGAATAGCAAAGCGCAAACCTTCATCCATAGCGATCGGTGCGATTAATTTAACCTTCATGGCGATATTATCTCCAGGCATAACCATTTCAGTTCCTTCTGGCAAAGTAACCTCACCGGTCACATCGGTTGTACGAATGTAAAACTGTGGCTTGTAGCCTTTGAAGAAAGGAGTGTGTCGACCACCTTCATCCTTTTTTAGAACGTAAACCTCGGCATCAAATTCAGTGTGTGGTGTGATTGAGCCTGGTTTGGCCAAGACTTGACCTCGCTCGATGTCAGTTCGCTCAATACCACGTAGCAAAACACCAACATTATCACCAGCTTGCCCCTGATCAAGTAGCTTCTTAAACATCTCAACCCCAGTTACAACAGTCTTTTTAGTTGGGTGCAAACCAACAATCTCGATCTCTTCATTGACCTTAACCACTCCTCGCTCAACTCGACCGGTCGCCACAGTACCACGGCCTTTGATCGAGAAAACATCTTCTACCGGCATCAAGAAATCTTTGTCAATCTCACGAACTGGATCTTCAATATAGCTGTCCATTGCATCGAGAAGCTCTTGGATGCTCTTTTCATATTCAGCATCGCCCTCAAGTGCCTTCAAGGCTGAGCCTTTAATAATAGGTGTTTTATCTCCTGGATAACCATATTTATCAAGAAGCTCACGGATTTCAACTTCAACTAGCTCAGCTAGTTCGGGGTCGGCCATATCCATTTTATTCATATAGATGATAATCTGCTTAACACCAACCTGGCTGGCCAAGAGAATGTGCTCACGAGTCTGTGGCATCGGACCATCAGCAGCTGATACTACTAAAATAGCGGCGTCCATCTGGGCAGCACCAGTGATCATGTTTTTAACATAGTCAGCGTGACCCGGGCAGTCGACGTGGGCATAGTGCCGTTTTTCAGTCTCATATTCCTGGTGAGAAGTAGCGATTGTGATTCCACGCTCTTTTTCTTCGGGTGCGTTATCAATGTCTTCATATTTACGCGCCTCGGCCTTGCCTTGCTTGGACAAGAAGCTGGTAATAGCCGCTGTTAGGGTTGTTTTACCATGATCAACGTGGCCAATAGTACCAACATTTACGTGTGTTTTATCTCGCTTAAAAGCTTCCGCCATTAATATCTCCTTTTTTCTACTATTTAGTGCTAATGATAATTACCGAAATATGGCACTTATTTTTTAGCGTCAGTTTAAAAAAATATACTGACTTTTTTGTAATATAAAAATGCCTTCGGATTAGACTTTTCAAATTATAGATAGGTTTTCGTTTTTTGTAAAGTGTTTTATCTTATGTCAGTTTCTTGCTTAACTAACGGTAGTAAGCAGACGAATATAACACCTATCGCTCGCCGGCCTCTTTGGCAGCCTGGCGTTTACCGATCAGCTCATCGGCCACGTTGCGTGGCACTTCTTCGTAGTGATCAAATTCCATCGCATAAGCTGCCCGACCTTGAGTCATGGAACGTAAACTTGTAGCATATCCAAACATTTCCGCCAACGGCACAAAAGCATCAATTACCTTCACACCCATACGATCTTCCATCTTTTCAACCCGGCCACGTTTTGAATTGATATCACCAATCACATCCCCCATGAAGTCTTCTGGGGTTGTGACCTCTACCTTCATAATCGGCTCTAAAATCACTGGGTCGGCTTTTCGTACACCTTCTTGCAAAGCCATCGAGCCGGCTATTTTAAAGGCTAATTCCGAAGAGTCAACCTCGTGATAACTACCATCGTAAAGCTTACAATGGATATCCACCACCGGATAGCCCGCCATCACACCATTTGCCATGGCTTCTTTGACTCCTTGCTCCACCGGTGCGATGTATTCTCTTGGGATAGCCCCACCAACGATAGCATTTTCGAACACAAAGCTGGGCTTCTCCTCACCTTCTTCGGTTGCTTCAAGATGTGACAAAGGAGTTAATTCGAGCCAGACATGACCGTATTGACCACGACCACCAGACTGACGCACAAATTTACCTTCAATTTGAGTATTTTTCTTAATCGTCTCGCGATAGCTAACCTGTGGACGACCAACATTAGCCTCCACCTTAAACTCTCGCTTCATTCGATCAACGATTACCTCCAAATGCAACTCTCCCATGCCATCGATCAAGGTTTGGCCAGATTCTTCATCAGAACGTACCCGAAAGGTAGGGTCTTCCTCCGCTAGACGCGATAAAGCAATGCTCATTTTTTCTTGATCGGCTTTCGTCTTTGGCTCGATTGCAATCGATATAACCGGCTCTGGAAAGGTTATCGACTCTAATATCATAGGCTTGTTAACATCACTCAAAGTATTACCAGTGATAGTAGCCTTTAGCCCAACAGCAGCGGCAATCTCACCGGCATATACCTCAGATACTTCTTCGCGCTGATTGGCATGCATACGCAGGATACGACCAATTCTCTCCTTTTCACCAGTGCTAGCATTTAGTACATATGAGCCACTTTTTAGTGTTCCGGCATAGACACGGAAAAAACATAGCTTACCTACAAATGGATCTGTTGCAATCTTAAAAGCTAAAGCTGCAAACGGCGCACTGTCCGATACTTCCAAGACTTTTTGCTCACCAGACTTTGTTTCGGTTGCTAGTGGTGGATTAATATCAAGTGGATTTGGCAGATAATCTACTACCGCATCAAGCAATTTTTCAACAATCACACCACGGCCATCACCACCAGAGACGGCGAAAAACTGACCAGTCAAAACACTTTTGCGAATACAATTTTTAATTTCCTCGAGCGATAGCTCTTCGCCTTCCAAATATCGCTCCATCACTGCATCATCTGCCTCAACCGCTGCTTCGATCAAATGCTGACGATACCGTTCAGCCTTTTCCTTCATATCAGCAGGGATTTCACCTTCGACCAATTCCTTATCCTTGTAGTCCTTATAGGTGTAGGCTTTCATCTCCACCAAGTCGATAATGCCATTGACTTCTTGCTCGAAGCCGATTGGTAAGTGAATCGGATATGCTCGCTTGCTCAATCGCTCATGAATTGACTCTAAGCTTT
>CAZCIH010000081.1:0-3511 GCA_964498855.1 uncultured Candidatus Saccharibacteria bacterium
ATGATAAAAAAATACTATTGGTTGTTAGCTGGGATATTCGTCGGTATTTATACGGTTCTGACTGCCTATTACAATATGATTATTTTGGTCGGGAGCGGAGATCTGACAGTGGGAGGGTCATTAGTAGTAATTGTTGAATACACATTATTGATTGTTGGCTTGGGTTGGCTTGAAAAAAATTTTGTAAGAAAATCAAAAAAATAGATACTACTAATATTCTTAGTGCATAGTTACGGATAATTATTAACAATCTCATAATTTGTTATGCTTGCCTGATTGGACCTGATTGGGGCAGAATAGACGAACATGAGACGAGCATCGCAGATAATTATTTTCACAATATTCTTCATGGCTGGTCTGGCCGGGGCGAGCTTTTTTTATTTTTATCCAGATTGGCGCTGGATAGTTTTCGCTTTGCTGGCATTAGCTAGCTTGAAGATTCTCAAAACTCGATTGGCCTATGTCGTATTTGCAACTGTCGGACTTTTGGTGGGAATGGCCTATATGAGCTGGTATTTTCAATCTCGCCCAGTTCAGACAATTGATGATTATCAATTTCGCAAAGTCATAATTACGGGTCAGGTATATGGCGATCCCTATTGGGATGAGGATCGTAATTATGTTTTTTACCTGTGTGATCTGCGGGTTGATGGCCGTGAGGTAGCCGGAGAAATGAGAGTCAAAAGCTTGATTGGCAATGCCAAGGAAGGCTATCGGGTTCAGGTAAAAGGAAAAGTTTGGCCAATTCTAGGCAAGACGCATAATCAGCTTAGCTTTGCTAAGCCTGTTGTCTTGAGTCTCAATCAACCGACATTAGTTCGAATAAAAACTGATTTTGTAGCTGGAGTGCGCCGTGCTTTGCCAGAGCCGGTGGCTTCATTTATGGTTGGGATACTAATCGGTGCACGCTCCAATTTACCTCAATACTTGCAGGATAATCTAAATACTATTGGCCTATCACACATTGTGGCCGTATCTGGCTATAATTTGACTATTTTGACTATAGCGCTAGCTAGCCTACTCGGCAAAAAGTGGCGCTGGGCAGCACTGGTGTTATCGCTTTGGGCCATTTTGGGCTTCGTTTTGATAACCGGTGGTGGAGCATCAATCTTGCGAGCTGGGATCATGGCCACCTTGTTCTTATTGGCTGCTCATACAGGAAAAAGATTGGCCGTCGAAGTCTGTTTGGCTCTCGGCGTATTAGTGACTTTATTGATGAATCCTACCTACTTACTGACCGATATGTCATGGCAATTATCTTTTTTATCGCTAGCTGGTATTGTCTTTATTGCACCAAAAATATTGCGTTGGTTTCCACGACGGGGTCGATTAAAGATAGTCTCTGAAATTTTAGCCGTCACACTAGCAGCTCAAATCACCACTTTGCCTCTTATTGCTTATACTTTTGGTCAAGCTTCTTTCATTGCGCCACTAGCAAATTTACTCATTATGCCGTTAATACCACCGCTCATGTTACTTGGCTTTATCGCTGGTTTGGCTGGAATGTTATTACCAAACAGTGCTTACTTTTTGCTGACACCTGTTGCCTCAATGACTAACTTAATTATCGCTGGTCTCAATACGATGGCGAGCTACGGCTGGGCAGCCAAGTCTATTAGCAACATTAGCTTGGGAGAGGTTATCATAGCTTATATCATGGTGGGCTTACTAGCTTTGTGGCGAATACCACGGAGCTTCAAAAATAGCTTCAAATCAGGTATAATCCAAGACAACAATGAAGAAAAAGAGCCGGAAGGACGAGCAACCCGAGTAGCTCTTGAGCGAGGAACAATATTATGAGTGGTCATTCGAAATGGCATAGTATTAAGCACAAAAAAGGTGCCGCCGATGCTAAGCGCGGTAAGATATTTACCAAATTGGCTGGTGAAATTGCCTTGGCTGCTCGTGATGGTGATGATCCCACGATGAATTTTAAGCTCAGGCTGGCGATCCAAAAAGCCAAGAGTGCTAATATGCCATCAAGTAATATTGATCGGGCAATTGCCCGTGGTGCAGGCAAAACTGGCGGAGCCGCATTAGAAGAGCTCACTTATGAGGGCTATGGACCGAGTGGGGTGGCAGTGATAGTTAAAACCCTGACAGATAATCGAAATCGTACCGCCAGCGAAGTTAAATCAACATTTTCAAAGTTTGGTGGTAATTTGGGTGCACCAGGGTCAGTGGCATATATTTTTGAGCAAAAAGGGGTGATTATCTGTAAATCTGGGCTTGACAAAGATGAGGCTGGTCTAATGGCAATCGAGGCTGGTGCAACTGACATTGATGATACTGGTGATCAGGTGATGATATATACCTCTCCGAGAGAGCTAGAAAAGGTAAAAGAGGCGCTTGGTGAGCTTGTAGAGAGTGCTGAACTTGAGATGACCCCAAGCCAGACAATTGTAATTACTGACGAGAAGAAGGCCGCCAGTGTTATTAAGCTAATTAATCAGCTTGATGATCTAGATGATGTTTTAAGTGTGGCGGCAAATTTTGATATAGATGATGAGATTTTGGAGAAAATTTGACCATCCATTATTTAATTACTAGATATCGATGAAAATACTGGGTATAGATCCAGGTACGGCTACAACTGGGTTTGGTGTTATAGAAGTTGAGGCTGGTAAGAAAAAGGCGCTTGATTATGGCGTCATTTCAACTCACAAAGACTTGCCGATGCCAGATCGACTAAAGGAGCTTTACACCGATTTGAATCGAATAATTAAAATACACCAGCCAGATTGTTGTGCTGTTGAGCAACTGTTTTTTGCTCGCAATGTAACGACTGGTATAACTGTTGGTCAAGCACGGGGAGTGGCATTATTGGTTGCAGCTCAGAAAAAACTAGACATATATGAATATACACCTTTGCAGGTCAAGCAAGCAGTCACTGGCTATGGCCAAGCAAGTAAAAAACAGGTGTCACAAATGGTCAAAACTATTCTTGGTCTAGCAGAGATACCAACTCCAGATGATGCAGCCGATGCATTGGCAATTGCTATCTGTCATAGCGCAACGATAAAAATACAATAATCTTGGTTGGGAGCTAAAACGTGACAGAGCACGTGATAGCTCGGGTGGGTGGATTGGAAGATAGTGAGTCTAAAAACACTAGTATTTAGTTTGTAGTGGTAGCTCGTAGTAGCTCACGCCTTCTTTGGTGACGTTCGTCTTCGTTTAGACCACCCCATATCTTGTGGCGCTCGCCGTGAGTGATGGCGAAGATCAAACACTCTCTCTTAACCGAGCAAGTACGACAAATTGCCTTGGCAATCTTTTCGTTGTCGCCCTCTTCTGGGAAGAGGAAGGGTTCGAAGTCAACTTCAGGCGAACTACAGCTAGCCTGGGCTTGAATAAACTCTAGTGATATCAAGCTTTCTCCTTTTCCAGGTCCAACATTATCATAACTAATATGGAAATGACATTTCAAGATATGTGGAGTAGATTCTGGAGTGAGGCTATCTCACTCCAGAATCTACCAAAGTTAGGTTTGACGGCTAGGCCGATGCGC
>CAZCIH010000082.1:0-3471 GCA_964498855.1 uncultured Candidatus Saccharibacteria bacterium
TTGACGTAATCAATTGATTTAACATCATTATTTGGCAGAACTGTCGTCACTTTATCGGTTGCTTGGCTGATTATTTGATCGTTTTGACCGTCAAAATCCATTAGACGAAGCTGCCCATCGGTTATCACTAGTAGATGATAATCATCTAACCATCGCCATTGCGTTAGTCCACTTAAGCTTGTATGGAAGTTATATCGTTGATTTAGGTCGAGGTCGAAAGACTTAGTGCTATTGGCGTGATTAATTACTAGATAGCTACCATTTGGGGAGAAAGTAAAGCCACTGGCATCCTTACTTAAAACACTACTGACTGGTTTGTCGTAGATATTACTATAGAGTGTGGCGGTTTTGTCTTGACTGGTTAGGAGCAGTAGATAATCTTGTTGCCGAACTCGGGCGAAATCTAGGGTATAGCTAGGACTATCAACGACTGAGCTTAAGATTTTTATCTTTCGTACACCGTTTAAATCCATACCCCAGAGCTCATGACTTAAGTTCTTCGGCGTCAGGGCTGTAATATAAAAAATACGATCACTCTTTATCTTTAGATAGGTCACATTGTCAACCAGAATATCACCAACCGTTTTCGAATCAAGGTTGAGTTTTCGTAGGATGCCGTCTTTGAGCCAATAAAATTCACGGTCACTGGCTGGGTTGAAAGTCAGACTACCGCCATCAATGCCGAAGGTGTTATTAATATCAGTGGGTGTTTGGTTCTGACTGGTCGGAATAACCATCAGGCTACTTTTCGCTTGGCTGGTAGCCCGGAAGAGAAGTTGATTCCCGTTATTGGGCGACAGTTGTAGCTCACTAATACTGGTGATAGCTTCCTCTGGCTTCGTTGCAGATGGCACCTGATATATTTGGACAGGTGGCTTTTCATTATCGGACACCCAAATAGATAGTACTGGCTCCTTAGAAACAAAAACAACCCGATGATTATCGTTCGACTGAAGAGTGCTGATGGTGTGGAACGTTTCGAATAAGTTGTCGTAGAGGATTGTTTTGGGAATCAATAGAGCGCGATCAGCAAAACTAACTTCCTGAGCTTTGACGGTAATTTTCTTTTGCCACGGTCGATAATCAGCCTTATTAAGTCCGATGGTCATATCTCCTGGCTCGGCATCAACTAATCGATAAGGAGTCTTATGCTGGCTAGTTTTGCCATTAAAGCTGATGTCAGCACCAGACGGCTGGGAGTTGATGATGACCAGGCCATTTTCTTTGATTTGGCCACTAAAAATGTCATAGCTATAGCCTCGTGCCAGAGCCACCAATATAATGGTGACGACCACCACGCCGGCAATACTAATAATGTAGAATAGGGCACTGCGAGTAGATTTTGAAATCATAGCAACAATCGTTCTCTTAGATTATAATGGTTATCGTAAAGTTTGTTAATTACTAGCGGTAATTGGATTATAATACAATAAATGGCTAAATTAATTATTGAAGGGCCGACCAGACTAGAAGGCAGGATTAAAGTTGTTGGCAGTAAAAATGCTGCCTTACCGATCATAGCGGCTTGCTTACTATCGGAAAAGCCCGTTTATTTAAAAAATGTTCCAGATATATCAGATGTTTGGGTGATGGTTGATATCCTAAAAGAACTAGGGGCGGATGTTGCCTATGCTAATGGTATTCTAAATATTACTGCTCGCAAGATTACTGCTAAAGCAATAAAACGAGAGCTGACATCGCGCCTAAGAGCTTCAGTATTGATTATGGGGGCGGCCGTCGGACGTCTGCACAAGATTAAGCTAGCTGAACCTGGTGGAGATATTATCGGTGCAAGACCGCTAGATACTCATTTTCATGCTTTTTCTGCGCTTGGTATCAAAGTGAACCAAACAGAAGGCTCAGTAAGCTTAAACGGCACTCCAAAACCGAATCGCGTGGTACTGGATGATTTATCGGTTACGGCAACAGAGAATATTATTATGGCTTCTATCCTGGGCGAGGGGATAACTGAGCTGAGGATGGCAGCCACCGAGCCACATATTGTAGATTTATGTAATTTCTTAAATCAACTTGGCGCAAAAATCAATGGTATCGGTAGTCATGTTTTAAAAATTACTGGTGTGAAAAAATTGCATGGCGGTGAGTGGACAATCAGTCCCGATCCACTGGAGGCAGGTACTTTAGCGATTGCTACTGCGGCTACTGACGGCGATGTTATTATTGATGATTTTATTGCCAATGATCATGACGCGCTGTTGAATAAATTCGAACAAATTGGGGTTAATTTTAAGTCGCTCGATGAGCGCACAATACACATAAAACCCCGTCGTCATCCGCTTCAAGCTACTAAAGTAAAGGTCCAGCCTTATCCGAATTTTCCTAGTGATTTGCAAGCTCCTCTAGCAGTACTATTGACGCAGGCCAAAGGCACATCTGAGATATTTGAAACTCTTTACGAAGGGAGACTACAATACCTCTTTGAACTTCAGCGCATGGGGGCTCACGTCGCCATTAAGGATACGCATACTGGCTCAATATCTGGCCCTACGCCACTTTTTGGAGCCGAGCTAATTAGCTTTGATATTCGAGCTGGAGCTACGATATTGATTGCCGCCATGGTTGCAGAAGGTCGAACCGTCATTGATCGGGTTGAGCATATTGATCGAGGCTATGAAAACTTTGATGGTCGATTGCGTGAGCTCGGAGCTAATATGTACCGTGAGCCAGCCGCTGTCTTGGTGTAGCATGGTTATTTTACAATAGTCATCTGATACTATTATTGGTATTATTAAGTAATGTTAAAAAAACGTATCGCAATAGATCTAGGGACGGCTCATATATTAGTTTATTTACCCAAAAAGGGTATAGTCGCCAATGAACCAAGTGTGGTTGCGATTAGTGTCGATGATAATCGAATCGTAGCAATAGGCAACGAAGCTAAGGAGATGCTTGGTCGTACTCCAGATATTATTACCGCCAATCGACCCTTACGTGATGGGGTAATTGCAGATTACCGCATCACTCAAGCTATGCTCAAGTATTTTATCAACAAGGTTTCAGGCAGTTTTCGCTTGAGTCGTCCAGAGCTGATGATTAGTATCCCCGCCGGCGTGACTTCAACGGAGAGAAGGGCGGTGATTGATGCCGCTTTAGCAGCTGGAGCGAAAAAGGCCCATATCATTCGTGAGCCACTAGCAGCAGCCATTGGTGCAAATGTACCGATCTCGGCGCCAGCTGGTAATCTGGTGGTCGACATTGGTGGTGGAACCACCGAAGTAGCTATTATTAGTTTGGGTGGAATTGTGGCTCAAAATAGCGTCAGGGTAGGAGGTAATAAAATTGATCAGGCAATTAGCGACTATATTCGACGCAAATATGGCCTCGTCATTGGTGACCAGACGGCAGAAGACATTAAAAAACAAATTGGCTCAGCAATGCCACTAGATAAGCCAATGCAGATGCAGATTCGAGGTCGTGACATGATTGCTGGTTTGCCAAAGACTGTAAACC
>CAZCIH010000083.1:0-529 GCA_964498855.1 uncultured Candidatus Saccharibacteria bacterium
GGAGTAAATAGCTTCAGAGATATTTTTTTCACCCCACCAAACATCACCATCTTCAGCCAGTTGAATATTCTCAAGCTGGGGCAAAACTTTATCGATCAAATTCTCTTCCCAATCTCCCACCAAGCTATTAGGTGGCAGAGTCTGTTGTGCAACATAGGTCAATGCTCGATATAGAGCACCGCTATTTAGTACCTTGCCACTAAGCATATCAGCGGTCAGGCTTGCAGTACTACTACAGCCAGCTCCAGAAGGTCCATCAATTACGATTAGGTCAGCCACTTCAATCCTCCTAGTGATGCCAATATCGGATAAATTTTCAATTTTCAAGGCTTTATTATACTAACAGGAGTCAAAGGAGTTGGCGAGTTATCAGGTAAAAACAAAAGGACCTTCCTGCAGTAGAAAAGTCGAGCTTGGTGATCCCACGGGGAGTCGAACCCCGGTTACCAGGATGAGAACCTGGCGTCCTAACCACTAGACGATGGGACCCGATGTAAATTAACCTGCAAATCATAACATATTTTCCAGA
>CAZCIH010000083.1:539-3463 GCA_964498855.1 uncultured Candidatus Saccharibacteria bacterium
ACTTTTGATAAGAAAAATATTAAAATAGGCTTATATAACACTTATGGCTAAAAATAAAACAAAATCTACAGTAAGGAGTATGGATATTAGACCCAGACGGGTTGAAAAATTAGATACGACTGCAAGTGGTGATGGTACAAACTCAGCTTCGTCTTTGATAAACTCTCCAGCAGCCGCGAAATATGATAACCATACTATTAGTAAACCAAAGCAACGTTGGTCAAAAAAAACCAAGCTAATTGTCTTTGGTTTATCTGGGGTAATTGCTTTGGTTCTTCTGGCAACTTTGGCCTATGCCACAACAAGGCCAAAGCCAATTGCAACACGGACCCAAACCGATATAAAAACTGCCCAGTCCACGCCTAAGCCCGCCACGGTGGCTAGCCCATTAACTGGCGTCGAGGTTTCTCCAGAGGCTGCCAAAAAACCAGTCGTAGCTGTGGTGATTGAAAATTTATACCCCAACGCACGACCGCAATCTGGTCTGTCGAGTGCTGGGGTGGTTTATGAAGCATTAGCTGAGGGAGGCATTACTCGCTATCTTGCAATTTTCCAAGACCAATTGGCACCTGACATTGGCCCGGTGCGTTCACTTCGAACATATTTTATCGATTGGGGTCTTGAATATGATGCCCCAGTGGCTCATGTTGGTGGTAATATTGACGCGCTCAATTTGATCAAGCCCCTCGGGATGAAAAACCTTGACCAATTCTATAATAGTGCCTACTTCCGGCGTATCACCAGCCGGTCTGCTCCGCACAATGTCTATATTTCAGACAGTCAAATGAATAAACTTTTATCAGATCGAGGCTACAATGGTGAGCCGACTTTCAAGCCCTGGTTGCGCAAAGACGACAATAAGTCCACTAATTTAACAGCTTCAGTTATTACAGTCAATTTTTCGAGCGCTGATTACCAGGCAAAATTTGATTATGATCCAAACAGTAACAGCTATACTCGCTCGATTCGTAACACCGCCGATATTGATGCTAATGGTAAAGTGGCGATTAAGCCAAAGAACGTTATAGTGATGCAGATTCCAACACAATTTGGCGCCAGTGCAAGTGGCCAATCAACCGCTGTTATGCAAACCGTCGGTAGTGGTAAGGCGACAATCTTTATGGATGGAGTGGCAATAGAAGCAACTTGGAAAAAAGATGATCACAAAGCCAGGACGCAATTTTTTGACGCCAACGGCAAAGAGATAGCTCTAAATCGAGGGCAAACCTGGGTCGCAGTCTTGCCGACCGATCGAAGTTTTAGCTATCAATAATAATTAACATGAGCCCTATGGTGTGATATTGACACTCGTATTGGTGCTATTACTCACATTAGCCGATCCACCATTGCTATTTGCCGTCTGACTAGAATTATTACTAACTGACACATTGGTGCCATCCTCATCATGTTTGACGGTGGAGCTAGACTGCGAGCTGACACTTCCGCTACCACTCACCTGCTCACTATGTTGCTGATCGATTTTGACTGGCTCCTGGCTATTATTCTTAGACTCATCCATTTGAACTCCTGTCGTTAATGTTGGTAAGGCTTCTGCTGGTTGACGAATACTTTGGGCTTGATGGCTACGACTTCTTATAGCCAAACTCACTCCACCAAGAATGGCAATCGTGCCAATGACGATACCAATCTTGGCTAAACGCTGCCGTGTAAGAGAGTGAATTACCATCGAATTTGTCCCCATACTTATTTTACACTAATAGCTTGTAATATCAGTGATTATCACCACTTTTATAGAACTATTCTAATGACCGATATTGATTGAGGTGTTGGTTTGATTAGAGTTATTTGCTTCTCCACTCTGATCGCCATTTCCACTTGCAGACTGCTGCTGGTTATTGTTTATTACACCGATGTTTGTGGTGCTATGCTCTGTGATATTGCAATTATCATTGAAGGTGATTGAATTTGTTGAGCCCGGACCGGTATCTGATATTGAGCCATTATGATTGGGTTGTGGGCACAAGCCACTATTCCCACCATTGCCATTATTTATTATCGATATAGTATTGCCAATCAGGCTGGCCTGAGAAAAAAGCGCAGCTCTAGTCACTCCACCAACAAATAGAATTAAGAAAACTGTCAGGCCGACTCGCTTGACCAAGCCATCAATATTTGGCTTTGGTCTAGAATGAGGTGATCTGGTTCTTGGCGTGCCAGGTTTATTATTTTGATCTTGTGGCGGTTCGGCTGGTGGTGAGGATGATTTTTTTAGAGTCCTTTTGAGAAGTCGAATTTCATCATAAATAATAAAAGCTGCCGGAATAAAGACGAATAAGACTATAACTGGCCAACCTTTGCTATGATTGAGAAGTCCACCAATTTTGGGATAATGCCAGACAACCTTGCCAACTACATTGCCACCAAGAATTTCTTGGTCAGCAACCTGATTAGCATCACCTTTTGTAATAAATGCGGATAATCCCTTGTCGGACTTAACCTCGACGATACGGTGCGTGATGGTCTGGCTGGTATTGCGCGGGTTTATGTAGGTGATAACGTCCCCGCTACGCAATTGTGAAGGTCGTGTACGTTGAATAATGACTAATGAGTCTTGCGGTATAGCGGGCGTCATACTGCCAGTCAAGACCGACATGGCCTTAAGGCCAGTAAATGGCAACAAAAAGACTGCCAGTATGATCCCGCTAATCACACAGATCGAAGCACAAATAATTTTGATTACTTTGATCATTTGCTATATTCCGCAAGTCAAATAATATCTTTGGTTTTAATTTTTTAATGAATTATTTATTTTATGGCTGTGTACCTGTAAAGACAATGTCAAAGTGGTTGATTGAAGCTGATGAACCAGTCAAAACATTGCTATCGATGTTTACAGTAGCAGTATATGCTCTTGATCCGGGCGGGAGCGGACTATCTGTAAATGCTTCCTGACCACTGAGTAG
>CAZCIH010000084.1:0-3432 GCA_964498855.1 uncultured Candidatus Saccharibacteria bacterium
ATTATTGAAGAGAAGCTTGGTGGTAATGAGGACAAAGACAAGGCAAAACGTATCAGTCTCGATCCTAGGCGAATCACCAATATACCAATTAATACAATCAATATGGCAACTGGAATATTTGGTAAGATACGATTGACCTCACCGACTATCGGTGAGACAAGATTCTCTATACTGATATTGACGTTAGGCATAACTATTTTCTCTGCAAGTATTGTAGCAAGATGGAGTTAACCACGCCAGGGTTAGCCTGACCTTTTGTTTCTTTCATGACTTGTCCAACAAAAAAACCCAGGGCTTTTTGCTGACCCGCCTGATAATCCGCCACCGCCTGAGGATGAGCTTGGATAAGTTTTTTAACAATTTCTTCAAGCTGAGCAGTGTCTGATATCTGGCTTAAATTTTTGGTCTTGATGATTTGCTTCGGCGACTGACCAGCCACTACTTCAGGGAAAATATCTTTCGCGATTTTACTACTTATCTGACCATCGGTTACTAGTCTTATTAACTCAGCTAGATTTTTAGCTGATAAATCAAACTTTTGATTACCCGTCTGAGCCAGCAAAGCCTGGTAATCCCCCACCAACCAATTAACAGCTTTTTTCTCTAGCTCTCGATTATCTAATAATTTCTTGGTTTGGAAGAAAAGCTCCGCCGTGGCTGGCTGTCCAATCAATATATCTTGCTCATCGATATTTAAGCCAAGCGAGTGAAGCTCGCGCCTGATCGCAATCGGTAAAATGGGGAGCTCTCTTTTTATTCTCTCGACAGCCGACTTATTAATAGTTATCGGAGGAAGATCAGGCTCTGGAAAATAGCGATAATCATGCGCCTCCTCCTTGCCTCGCTGTGAAAAAGTAACACCTTTAGCGTCATTCCAACCACGCGTCTCCTGATCGATCGAGCCACCGTCCTCTAATATATCAATCTGTCGAGCAATCTCATAATTTAAAGCCCTTTCAGCATTGCGAAATGAGTTTAGATTTTTCAACTCTGTCCGAGTACCTAGTTTTTTCGGATCTTTTGAAACACTAACATTTAGATCAAACTTAAAATTACCATGTTCCAAATCACCTTCACTGACCCCCAGAGCCATGACAATATTGTAAATCTCTTGTAAGTAGCGCTTGGCAGCCTCGGGGCTATGTATTTGAGGCCGAGAGACAATCTCAACTAGCGGAGTACCAGCACGATTAAGATCAACTAATGAATAATCTCCATTGGGCGGGTGGATTAATTTACCAGCATCTTCTTCCAGATGAGCCCGCTCAATTTCAATCTTACAGAACTCTCCATCAAGCAGAATCTCCACCGCACCATCAGCAACGATTGGGAGATCGAACTGACTAATCTGATAGCCTTTTGGTGAATCAGGATAAAAATAATTCTTGCGATCAAACTTGGTAAACTCAGCGATTTTAGCATTGAGCCCAAGCCCTAATCTAATCGCTAGCTCGACTGCCCGTGCATTTGCCACTGGTAGGCTACCTGGTAGCGCCAGACAAACTGGACAGATGTTTGTATTCGGAGCCGCTTCCCTGCTCTGATTGTCACAAGCACAAAATATCTTACTCTTTGTCGCCAATTGAACATGGATCTCGATTCCAATAGTTGGCTTATAGCTGGTCGATTGACTCATAGCTCAACTCCCAGATCGCGGATGCCGTTGCCAAGATTATCAATCGCATCTCGAACTTGCTGTGGTACAAAATCATGATTGACCTCATGAGCCATTTGATTGCGCAGTTTATGAGCTGACCAGATTGCATTTAGATCGCGATAAGACGTCCGGGCGGTTGAGCTTTGTAATCTTTCACCCATGGTATCACCACCAAAACCTTTAGCCTGCATTACATAATCTAGTAATTTATCAGCTTCAAATAAAGCATTTTTCAGTCCACTTGGAGTATTCTGCATCGCTACAATTTCTGCCCAACGCGTTTTAACCATCGCAGTATCGAGTGTCGGATGATTTGCCGTCATAGTTGGCTCATAGTAACCCTTGCCACTTCGACCAACCTTTTTACTGCCGGCCAGTGCCACATAAAGCAATATCCCCCCGAATACCAATATTGCCATGACGATCGAGAAAGTCATACCATTGCCCTCCTCTCGTGCCAACCGACTTGATTCTCAAAAGTGGCCGCTGCGGCAAGCAACTTCGCATCATCACCTTGAGCTGCCATCAACTGTAAGCCGACCGGTAATCCCTCGACTAGTCCTGCCGACTGACTAAGCGCTGGGATGCCGGCTAAGTTTACCGCTGCGGTCATAATGTCTGACTGATACATTTGCACTGGATCAGACATCGCACCAAGCTCAAAAGCCGGGGTCGGGGTAGTCGGACCGGCCAAGATATCATACTCGGCAAATGCTCGATCGAAAGATTCTTTTATGAGCGTCCGCACCTGCATAGCTTTTTTGTAATAAGCATCATAGTATCCAGCTGACAATGTATATGTACCGGTCAAAATACGACGCTTAACCTCTGGGCCAAAGAATTGACCACGAGTTTTATTGTATGTCATGCGCAAATCTTTAGCGTCTTTAGCAGTTGAGCCATAGCGAATTCCATCGTAGCGCTCTAAATTACTACTAATTTCAGATGGGGTGAGAATATAATAGCAAGGCAGGGCCATTTCAATATTTTCTAGGCTCACCTCTGAAAGTTGATGACCAGCTTTTTTTAGCTCTTCGCAAGAGCTATCGAAGGCCCTTCGATTAGCCTCATCTAGATTTTCGATATGCTCCCTAACCAGTCCGATTTTTAATGTCTGCTTTGTTTTTAAACCATTGGTAAAATCATAATTATCGAGCTCGATCGTGGTTGCATCTTTCTCATCTCGACCAGCAATAACTTCGAGTACTAGAGCCGCATCCTCTACCGTACGGGTCAATGACCCAATTACATCCAGACTTGATGCCATTGCCACCACACCAAATCGACTAACCAAGCCATAAGTTGGCTTGAGACCCACCACACCACAAAAGCTAGCTGGTTGACGAATCGAGCCACCAGTATCGGTACCAAGCGAGAATACACCAATATCAGCCGCCACCGCAGTAGCCGAGCCTCCACTACTCCCACCTGGCACACGTTGCTTATCCCAAGGGTTGCGAGTCAGATGATAGGCCGAATTTTCGGTGCTACCTCCATGAGCAAATTCATCTTGATTGACCTTAGCCAGCAAAATCGCTCCAGCCGCTTCAAGCTTTTCAATCGCAGTGGCTGAGTATGGTGCTACAAAACTGTCCAATATCTTGCTGGCTGCCGTTGTTCGCACACCTTTGGTCAAAAACATATCCTTAGCTGTGTAGGGTATACCTTCCAATAGTCCAATCGATTGCCCACTAGCAACTTTTTTATCGACCTCTTTAGCACGAGCTAAAGCTTGATCACGGCATATAGTTAGGCTACTGGCCACCGTCTTATCT
>CAZCIH010000085.1:0-3381 GCA_964498855.1 uncultured Candidatus Saccharibacteria bacterium
CCGGGCCAACCGGGAGGAAGGTGAGGATGACGTCTGGTCAGCATGGCCCTTACGCCTCGGGCTACACACGTGCTACAATGGCCACCACAATGGGCTGCCAAGCCGCAAGGCGGAGCTAATCCCATCAAAAGTGGTCTCAGTTCGGATTGAGGGCTGAAACTCGCCCTCATGAAGCCGGAATTGCTAGTAATGGCAAGTCAGCAAATTGCCGTGAATACGTTCCCGGGTCTTGTACACACCGCCCGTCAAATCACGGGAGTTGGAAGTACCCGAAGTGCCCATTAAAGGCCCTAAGGTAAGTCCAGCGACTGGGGTTAAGTCGTAACAAGGTATCCGTACCGGAAGGTGCGGATGGATCACCTCCTTTCTAGGGAGAATGCTTACCAGCAATGGTACCAGTGGCATTTGACCGCTGGCATCTGATCTATGCTCTTTTGAGCTGTCTTCGGACATCCGGAGAAAGTGCTCAAGAACAAATTAGATGGCCATCCTAGGTCGAGTCCGATTTTGTCGGATTTTAAGAGATTTGACTTTCTTTTTGTTCACCACCAGCTAGCACTATTGGCCTGTCAAACCGTTAAGCGACTCATCGATACAGTCGCGGTAAATAAAAAATCCCCAAAGAGTTCTAAATTCTTGTGGGGATTTTTTATATTTATTAACGCTGGAATGTACTGACTATAGAATTCACTATCGGCTGAGTCATCCAGGTGAAGACTCCCGTAGCCATCGCCGCCCCTACGAAGACTAGGATAATAGCGACTAGCTTAATAGCACTGCTAGTGCCGCCCGGCATCTTTGCTTCGATGAAATCGATTTGACCTGTAAAGTAGTAAACCTTCATATTGTATCGAAGCATAACAATACCAAGCCCAAGTAGAATAATACCGAGAATAATAGTTCCAAAGTTCATATGCTTAGTATAGCATAAGCAATTTTATTAGTACTACTTTTAATAGATGGTAATGATGGTTACTTGAAAAAAACAAACTTTTATGGTTACAATAGTTAGGTTATTTTTTACTCTAGCCGTTCTTTGATAAGTTATAATAATCATATGGAGAGAAGGAAAGAGGAAGGATATTAGCTTGGGGCTATAGCTCAGTTGGCTAGAGTGCTTGCATGGCATGCAAGAGGTCGGCGGTTCGATTCCCCCAAGCTCCACCATTGATTTATCGTTAAATTTCTTAAATTAAGATGGGTCTGTAGCTCAGGTGGTCAGAGCGCGTCACTGATAATGACGAGGTCGCAGGTTCAAGTCCTGCCATACCCACCATACTGAAATTGTAAACCCCCCGGATGTTCCGGGAGTTTCGTTTACCCGGGAGCTGGTCTCGGCCTCGACTTCGGCGACCAGCAGTTGGTTAAGAGTTTGGCCGGGCGTCTTCCGTTCAATCTCTCCTCGGTGTCGATTCGATAATTATTTTCATTAAACGTATAACACCCCCTCATCATGTGAGGGGGTGTTGAGTTGGGTGGTTTTAAACGATGCTCCTAGGCCTCGTCATTGACCACCCAACTAAACTGGTAGAACCCCTTGAATCCGGGGTTGAACCAGCTGGCCGAGCCGGAGGCTTGGCTCGGAGTGTGGACGGTGTGCCGGAAGAATACCGGCACAGAAACGTGCAGAGCGACCGATGGGTCACTCACCGTCACCTTGCCGAATCCGAGTTCAAAGAATGCTCGGACATCGAAGGTGATGGTGGCGGTACCACCAGCCAGGCCAGGCCTGGTGACAGTACCGGTCACTGAGAAAAACAGTGACGTCGTGCTGGCTGGGCTGATCGTGACGTTACCGCTGGTGACGTCTCCGATCGTCTCCCAGTTGTCGTACCCGTCACGGAAGGTGACTCTTATCGAGTCCATCTTCGTAGTGGCGGGAGCAGCCTCGGCGGGCGGTAGCGACAGGGCTGCCGCTGCCAGGTAGATGGCCAAAATGGCCATCAGGAACTTCTTCAAACGAAGCATTACTTTCCTCTCGTCGCCAGGAGCCACTCAAACTCCTGTGGAAGAAGAGCTATATAATACCATAAAAACTATAAAAATACAAGACTAGTGGAAAAATACATCTTTTCAATCTGTTATAATAACGAGTATGAAGCCACCGATATTTGACTTAGTACGGCCAGCTGAAAATAATTCGAAAGATCGGGCGATTGTCTTATTGCCAGATATTTTTATCGCTACTGACTATGCGTCAAAAACTGCCCAGAAGTTTGCCGATAAGTTCGCTCAACCGGTCTATTGTTTTGATTATTTTTACCAGCTCACCGGCCAGCCCAATTCTTTTTCATCGGCTGAGCCAGACCAGCCCTTTGCGCTATTACAAAAGCTCAAAGGCGATGATTTCTTAGTGGATTTTTACCAGGTTATCGACTCTATCAAGGCACAACAATCAAACCTAAAAGCCATCACGGTGATTGGTTTTTGCTTCGGCGGACGATTGGCCTATATCACGGGGCTAGAGCCGATGGTGAAAAATATCGTGTCATTTTATGGCGCTGGTGCTCACGAACCTAATTATGTCAAAGGCAAAACACCAATCGAGGCATTGACCGTGGCTCGTAGGGGTGATGAGTCGCTACGGGTACTCTCATTTTATGGTGCTAGCGACTCAACTATTTCGCCAGAGGATCGTGTGGCTACTCAAAACGGCTTATCAGAAGCAAAGATCGACTACCAAGCTCGTCTCTACGACGCCGGCCATGCTTATTTTCAGCCCGAGCGAGATAATTACGATGAGTTGGCCGCCGCTAAGTCTTGGCAAGATCTAGAGGAATTTTTGAGTGGCACGTAAGGTTCATTTTATTGGTATTGGTGGTATTGGTGTCTCAGCGTTAGCTCAGTACTATCAGGCCAACGGAGATCAGGTTAGTGGCTCTGATGCGGCTCAATCTGATGTCACTACTTTGCTGGAAAAAAAGGGGATAAAAGTTTTTTATCAGCAATCGGCCGAAAATATCGCAGATTATGATTTGGTGATTCACTCCGCTGCCATCAAGACAGGCAATCCGGAGTACGATGAGGCAAAGAAGCGTGGCTTAAAGACTGTGTTGTATGCTGAAGCAATCGGAGAGCTAACGAAGAAGTATAAAACTATCGCCATTTCAGGCTCGCATGGCAAAAGTACCACTACTGCCATGACTGCTCTGATGATGATCGAGGCTGGCCTGGACCCTACCGTGGTAGTTGGTACCAAACTGCGTGAGCTTGAAAATAATAATTTTCGACTTGGGCGCAGTGATTGGTTGGTTTTAGAGTCGGATGAGTACAATCGTAGCTTCCATAATTATTACCCGCATATAATTGTACTGACGAATATCGATGCTGAGCATCTAGATATTTATGGTGATATTGCTGGCGTTAAAGAAGGCTTTAGTC
>CAZCIH010000086.1:0-3318 GCA_964498855.1 uncultured Candidatus Saccharibacteria bacterium
CGTGGTGTTAATTGCTGGTTTTTCAGTCATGCATGGCTCGATGTGGGCTAGAATAGTCGGTATCATTATTGCGATTATTAGCTCAGTTGCCAACCTAGCTTCAGTCAATGTCTATCCGTTTTGGTCAATCATCATGATTGTGATTGATATCTTGGTAATCTACGCTTTGACAGTCCATGCTGGTGAGCTCAAAGAGCTCCAATAGTTCTCCACGGCCCAAGTTATTTAAAAGTGTCCCTAGGTGAAAGCTTCCGGACACTTTTTGATTTAGTCTATTTATTAACAAGCAGAATGGACGTCATCAGGCTACACTAGTGTGAAGGATATCATTAAAATAACTCACTGATATTGTCATCAATAAAAAAAGGACTTTTTTATAAAAAAAGTCCTTGTTGGGGGGGGGTGGTGCAATCGCACCACCCCCCATGATTTTGCTAGCCCTGATTAGATTAGATTAGAGCATCTAGTGCATCGACTAGTTGCTCCAATCTGTCTGCTCCGACCAGCTCCACTACCATCTTTTTCCCCATGTCTTCTTCGATGGTAGTAGTTCTCCCCAGTTGGTCGAGCAGAATCTGGGTAGCTTTGAGGCTATTGGCTAGGAGAATTACCAAGGCTGGTATCTCCAGGTCAATAGCCTCAGCCCGGGGTTGCTCACCCAAGCTTGGCTTTGGACTCGACGCAGGTGTTGACACCTGCTCAACCTGAGGGGTTGCAATACCCCTTATGGTGAGCTTGGCGTCAATCACCTTTTGCCACTTGTCCACTGCCTGGTTAATCTGGCCTTCATGCTCTCCTACAAGCTTGACCAGCTTGTAGTAGCGGTCGGGTATTAGCCCGCCACCTCGGAGTATAATATCATATACTCCTTTTTGATCGGCATAGTCCAGTGCCTCTGTTGCGGCTTCGTGGGTCAAGACCCCGTAGCCGATCAGTTGCGCCAGCTTGAAAGCCTCATGGGGTAGACTCTCAAGCTCCTCCACACTGTAGCCAATCTGATGGAGAATGCACATCAGCTTGATGAGCTTTTCGCCCTTTGGTGCGCTTTCTCCCTGGATCCATGAAGGGACAGTTCTCTCCATGACCTCACAGAATCTGGCCACCAGCTTAGAGGTAGCCTGAAACCCGTAGCGTTCACTACAGTCTTTCAGGCATTCCATCGCATCCCCGGTGAAGATACTCACTGGTCGTCTCCTCCGTTGATGTCCTGCTTGATCTCATGCGAACTGAGCCCACTCCGGCGCTTCAGCTGCCTGGTCTTGCGACCGGCATTGAGATGCTCGATCAAGAACTGCTCGAGTATCATCGATGAAGCTCCACCTGCTCCACTTGCCAACTGTGTGACGTATGGGTCGGCGGTAGGGAAGTGAGCCAGCCGCTTCTTGATGTAGGTAGGCGGGACGAGCCTGTCGCCGTCCCAGAAGTTCTCGTGATCGCTCACGATGCCTGCCAACGCCATCAAGAATGAGTTCTTCAGCTGGAGTGCCTGAGCCCTGTAGCTGATGTTCTCGATGCCGAAAACCTCATTTATCATCTGGAAGAACTCACGGACGTTGAACATGAAGTTGTTCTTGCCCACGTTCTCGATGATCTTGTGAAGTCCCTCGGCGATCGAAATCGCATCGCCCTTTCCAGAGCCAGCAAAGCTGTGCAGTCGGCCTACTGTCTTGTAGTAGGTGACTGCGGTGATCAGGTCGCCCCGGCGCATGGCCTGGTTCCAACTGATTCGCCGGAACAGGACAAATTGCTTGTCCTCAGTGATGCGGAACATCACCTTGGCAGCTTCGTTGTCCTCAGCACGGTTGCGCAGGATGACGTTGGTCGACAGCTTTGTCTGTCCCAGGTTGAGAGCCTCGAAGAGCTGCCGCTCCCAGCTCTCACTGGTGTCCAGATACACCATGGCGCCGATGTGTGGGTCGAACCCCTCGGCGATCAGGCGCTGAGCGGCGGTCATTCTCTGCTGACCGTCGATCACGAACACTGGGTCTTGGAGGTAGATTGCACCCTCGCGCTCGAGGATGTTCTCACCCCGCATTCCGAGGCTGATGTCTGGCAGCTGTTCACGCCGCCAGCCCTCCAGGATCTTCACGATCTTCGGCTCCGACAGCAGCTCACGCTGGTAGGTCGGGACCTTGATCGATCCGACCGAAGCGGGATCTATCACTCCCTTGACTGTGATCTGCTCTTCTCCCCAGAAGTCCTTTCGGACGTCTAGTTGAGCATTTACTATCTTGATGCTAGTCGTCATAGCTAGCTACTTTCTCTCATGGGCTTGACTTCATCGTGAAGGGCCGCCCGATTTATATGTGCATCGATTAGGTATCGGGATGGGTTATTATTTTCACCCCAACATTTATCCTAAAGGACTGTTTGATGGTAAACTATTTCTTGTATATTGTCAATACCTTTCACCTCTCTGAATATGCATATTTAAGCATTTACTCAGATAAGTCAATTAAGATTGCGGAGTATTAGCTATAAATAAGGAGAATTTATGCAAGTTCGAAAAACTGTTATCGTAACTGCGGCGGTGGCCGCGATAGGGCTAGGTGCCTTAGGGGCGACTGCTTCGGCCCAAACTGATAGTGGCGGGACTACTTTGGTCGATAAAATTGCCCAGCAATTTAATCTAAAAAAAGAAGATGTTCAGAAGGTGTTTGATCAGCATAAGACCGAACGCCGGGCTACGATGGAAGCTCGTTATGAGGAGCGTCTGAATCAGGCGGTCAAAGATGGCAAGCTGACTGAGGAGCAGAAAACTAAGATATTGGCCAAGCACAAAGAGCTGATGAAAGAAATCGAAGCTGACAGGGAGGCCAATAAGGGTAAGCGGGAAGATTTTCAAAACAAGACCGAAGCTGAACGTAAGGCTTTGATGGAGCAGAGGAAGGCTGAGATGGACAAGAAAAAAAGTGAAATTGAGGCTTGGGAAAAGGAGAATAATATCCCGACTGGCTATCTGATGTTTGGTGGTGGACAAGGTGGTATGCGTGGACCTGGTGGTCCTGGTCACGGCCCGGGTGAGATCTAGGATAGGCATCTAGCTAAGGCAAAAGGCACCCATTAAAGAGGTGCCTTTTTTGTTGAAGGGAAGATTTTGCAAGATGAGAATTATAGAAGTTACTGCTTCTGAGTGTAAGTGCTATAATCTAATGCATAAGCATTATTGAGGTAAATATGTATAAATACATTATCATTGAACTAATTGGTTGGCTATTGCTCGGTCTGGCAGCACTATTTATCTTCTACAAGTTGGGTTTTTTCGCCTGGCTTAAAAAGTGTTTGCATGGACACAAAAAAGCTGTGGCGATTGTGGGT
>CAZCIH010000087.1:0-3115 GCA_964498855.1 uncultured Candidatus Saccharibacteria bacterium
GCTGGGCGCGCAACTTTGGCTATCGAGTCGATGGCTCTCCGGAAGTTGGTGCAATTGCCGTTTATGGCGGTGGTCAGTATGGACATGTCATGATAGTCGAATCAATTAAGAACGGTGGCTCAACGGTGCACGTATCCCAATACAATGCAGATATGACCGGCCACTATAGCGAGAGCGATTGGCCAAGCTCGGCATTGACATTTATACACTAGGATATAACAAAGAGTAGTGGAAGAAGAGAATAAAACAGCTGATAATAATTTGTCAAGAAAACGTCACCTAGCCAAATTCATCGTAGTTGGTGTGGTTGCTTTTGCCTTTGGCTTTGTTGTGAGTCGACTAAATCCTCAGATCAAGATCGGGGCACTAGGTGGAAACTCTTTTAGTAAAATGCATGATTTGAGTGAATACTGGCGGGTCAATGATTTGCTACACCAAAAATTTGATGGTGAGATTAATGGTGATAAACAGGCAGAAGGTGCTATTGCTGGGATGGTTGCTTCCTTGGGCGATCCTTATACAACCTATTTATCAGCTGAGCAAAATAAGGAACTGAGTGACGATTTAAAAGGTAGCTTGAGTGGAGTTGGAATAGAGGTAGGTATAAAAAATGATAAGCTCAGCGTGATTGCACCAATTGACGATGCACCAGCGGCTAAAGCAGGGATAAAAGCGGGTGATATCATTGTGGCTGTTAACGGCGAGGAGACTAGCTCGATGTCGTTAGACATGGCAGTTTCAAAGATTCGTGGCAAGAAGGGAAGTGAGGTGACGCTGACGATAGTTCGAGGGAGTAGCAGCCCGAAAGAATATAAAATTACTCGCGATGAGATTACAGTCGCCAGTGTCAAGACCGAAATGAAAGAGGGCGGTATTGGCTACATAAAAATTAGTCGCTTTGGCGATGATACCGTTGAGGCGGTTCAATCGGCCACCAAAAGCTTAACTAGTAATGGTGCGAGGGTGGTAATAATTGATCTGCGTGACAATCCCGGTGGCTACTTAGATGGTGCGGTCGACGTGACCAGTCAATTCCTAGCAAAGGGTGTGATTGTCGAACAGCGTTCGAGCAAGGAAAAGGGTACGACATACAGAGCAAAGCCGGGAGGTAATATGACCGAGGTACCGGTAGTATTGCTAGTCAATGGTGGCAGTGCTTCGGCTGCCGAAATCATGGCCGGAGCTCTGCGTGATAACAATCGTGCCACCTTGGTCGGTGAAAAGACCTTCGGCAAAGGAAGTGTACAGCAACTATTTGGTTTATCTGGCGGTTCTGCGGTGAAAATTACGGTCGCTCATTGGTACACACAAAAAGGAGTGAATATTACTAAAGACGGTATAAAGCCTGATATTGAAGTCAAGCAAACGACTGAAGACTACAATGCTGGCCGTGATCCACAGCTTGATAAAGCTATAGAGGTAGCAAAAAGTAAAGCTCCATAAAAGTAATTGACTCCTGTAAACCATAAAGGTTATGATGTTTAGAGAGAGGTTTTTGAGAGTGGATAAAATCAGTAAAACCAAATATATTTTTGTGACTGGTGGAGTTGTTTCGGGCCTTGGAAAGGGTATTACGGCGGCCTCGCTGGGAAAAATTCTTGAATCTCGTGGCTTTGTTGTCAGTATGCAAAAATGTGATCCATATTTAAATACTGATGCTGGTACCTTAAATCCGGCTGAGCATGGTGAAGTTTTCGTGACAAAAGATGGCGGTGAAACTGATTTAGATCTAGGTCACTACGAACGATTTATTGATCGTCAGCTTACTCGGGCAAGCTCGACTATGAATGGTGAAATTTTTGCTAATGTATTTGCGGACGAGAGAAAGGGAAAATTTCTTGGTAAGACGGTCCAGATTATTCCCCATATCACCAACGAAATACAGCGCAAGATTGTAGCTGCGGCCAAAGGAAGTGACATTCATATTGTTGAGATTGGTGGTACGGTGGGTGACTATGAGTCAATGGCCAACATGGAAGCAATCCGACAATTCAAGCGTCGGGTGGGGGAGAATAATACACTTTATGTTCATTTGGTATTTGTACCATATCTTGAAGCCAGTAAAGAGCTGAAGACTAAACCAGCGCAAAACAGCGTACGTGACTTACGCGAAGTTGGTATTCAGGCTGATGTACTTTGTGTGCGCAGTGATCACACGCTCTCAAGAGCGGCGATTGAAAAGCTTAGCCTATATTGTGACGTTGATACTCAGGCAATTGTGTCTCTGCCGACGGCTAAGACTGTCTACGAAGTGCCTCTGAGGATGGAGGAGAGTGGTATTGGAGATTATATTACAAATACTCTCAAGCTCGGCAAGCGTTCAGCCAAGCTTGATGATTGGTATGGACTAGTTAACCGGATTGAAAATGCCACTGAGTCGCTTAGGGTTGGTGTGGTAGCTAAATATCTTAGCCATGAAGATACCTACATGAGTGTTTCTGAGGCTCTAAAGGCTGCCGGCTGGCATCATGGAGTAAAGATTGAACTAGTTTGGATTAACGCCGAAAAGCTAACTTTATCCGATGACCAATTTATTGGACTCGATGGCATTGTTGTACCGGGTGGCTTTGGCAATCGTGGCACCGAGGGTAAGATAATCGCAGCTCAATATTGCCGAGAACATAAGATACCTTACTTAGGTTTGTGTTTAGGGATGCAAATTGCTGTAATTGAATTTGCTCGTCATGTAGCCGGGCTGGCTGATGCAAATTCAACCGAACTTAATCCAGACACCCCTAACCCTGTCATTGACTTAATGCCAGATCAAGTTGATGTCGACCTGGGTGGAACTATGCGACTAGGTGATTATCCTGCGACTCTAAATAAGAAATCACGTGCCTTTTTGGCTTACGGAACCACCGACATCGTTGAGCGTCATCGACATCGCTATGAGTTTAATAATGCTTTTCGAGCAAAGCTCGAACAGGCAGGATTGGTATTGAGTGGACTGTCACCGGACGAAAAATTAGTTGAAATAGTTGAGCTACGTGACCATCCATTTTACATTGGTAGTCAATTCCATCCAGAATTTTTATCTCGACCAAATCGACCACACCCACTGTTTCGTGACTTTATTGCCGCTGCTAAGCTTCTACAAAGCAACTCATCATCGATA
>CAZCIH010000088.1:0-874 GCA_964498855.1 uncultured Candidatus Saccharibacteria bacterium
GGGTCCTTAGCTCAGTTGGCTAGAGCGCTTCCTTGACGTGGAAGAGGTCAGAGGTTCGAGTCCTCTAGGACCCACCATAATGATTATATCTCCTAATGTAAAGCAGAATATATGGAAAAAATTAGCTTTAGAAATGAAATCTATCAGATAAATCAGGTATATATTTTGAGGCTACCTGATGAGGCTAGCAAGAAGCTATCATCACGTGGCCAGGTGGCAGTAGAGGCCACTACAAATGGCCATCAATTCTCAACTGTTTTAGAGCCAGATGGTAAGGGTGGACATTGGATGAAGTTTAGTCGAAGTGCTTTCGACGAGCTCGGAATTATGGCTGGTCAGCCTGTTGAAGTGAGTATAGAGCCTACTAAAAAATGGCCTGAACCAAAAATGCCGGATGATTTTAGTATTGTGCTTAAATCATCGCCAGCTAGTGTACGTGATCTTTGGCAGAAAATCACACCAATGGCTCGTTGGGAGTGGATTCGCTGGGTCGAGGCAACAAATAATCCTGACACTCGCTCACGTCGGATAGAAGTTTCGATATCAAAAATGCAATCGGGTAAGAGGAGGCCCTGTTGCTTCAATCTATCGGCCTGTACTGATCCAAAAGTTTCGAAAAATGCTCAACTTATTGAGCAGGTCTAGCAATTTGCGAAGGTAATCATCACCAGTCTTTTGGATGAATAATTACCTTAAATCGAAGCCTCCCAGTCAAACATCACATCATCCTCACTATAGCCTCCACGACCTTGACCGATCTTACTAAAGCTATCAACAAACTCAATCGCCTTGATATATTTAACCATCTTAAAGCCGAGCTTGCGCTCGCAACGTAAGCGTAGTGGCGCACCATGCTCGAGAGGTAGTTTCTTCC
>CAZCIH010000088.1:884-2950 GCA_964498855.1 uncultured Candidatus Saccharibacteria bacterium
AATTCATTTCATATGCCAAAATGGTCTGATCATCGTACATATCATCTAAACGCAGTGCCTCATAGTATGGCTTACCATCATTGTCTACATCATAAGCCCAAAAAACGACGTATTTAACCTTATCTTTGGGCTTGGTTAAGTTGATTATATCCTTCATTTTAACCCCGCCCCATTGCCCAATCGCGCTCCAGCCCATGATGCAAATATGCTTAGTTATTTGCTCTTTTTTTGGCAACTTTTTAAGGTCTGCTAGATTGAGTGAGAGCTTATTTTCCACCTGTCCGCCAATTTGTAATTGCCAATTGGTAAAATTATTCTTCTGCAGTTTACGAAATTCTTCTGTTTCAGGAGGATAACCGTTGACGCGGAAAAAATCCGATATATCCTCCTTGTTATAAGTTCGACGAGGTCTTAAGCGACCAAAGATGGTGTGAACAATCGTACCAACGATACCGGTTAGAACTCTACGGACACTAATACGATGGTTGAGGGTGAAGTAAGTCGCTATCACATTGAAGACCAGAAGGAAAAGTAAGGCCGATAGAAAAACAATCATGGCAGCTGAAAAGTCAACGCCACTGTGACCAAAGGTGACGAGCTTGATATTGTGCTCAAAATAGACCAACGACACCATAGTGACGTGGATGACTAGAAAGCTACAAAAGAAAACCATACCAATAAAGTGTATACTTCGAGCAACCTGACGGCGACCACCGAAAAGTAGGGAGTAGCGTGGGAAGCGATTGTTGAAAGCTGGCGACATGGCTAGGGCTGTTAGTATCATGATTGGCGCTAGTATAAAGACGACTGCAGCGTAGGTCAGTTGCTGAATATTATCATATGGATGAAAGGCAGTCAGTGGAGGAGCGTGAAATGTCATATAATTGACCATATCATGCAAGGCTCCAGGAAAAACTGCCCAGCTGGTTGGTATCAATCTTCGCCAAGAGCCAGTGGTAAATAGGTAACCCCAATAAATGATGCCGGTAATTATCCAGATGGTTGCAGCGGTGAAGTGCCAATTGCGCGCCATACCAAACTCACGGTGACCACCACCAGGCAAAGCCCAATGGCCGATATTCTCAGCTTCATCGTGGGCAGTCCAGAGTTTATCCTGGGGCATTTTTTTCTTGCCAAACTTTAGCCAATAATTATCACTTTTCGTGTGGTCAGTCCAATATAGCATTGGGTGATCGGCGAGAATATGTAAACCACTGCGTATTAGCAGTATGATAGCGAATAAATTGATAAAGTGTGTGATGATAATTGGTAGGGGCATTTAATAAAAACTTCCTAACAATTTTATTATAGCACCAAATTTTCTACCAAATTTTTTCATAGCTTCCCAGTTTGTAAGCTCTAGGTGACAATAGAAATTTATCACCTGTATAATTGAATATATGCCAAGAGAGGATATTTTATCAACACTATTTCAGCTAGGTGCTTACCGTGAGGGAGGGCATTTTGTGTACACCTCAGGAACGCATGGTACGGTCTATATCAATAAAGATGCCATATATCCTCATACCAAGCTAGTTTCAACAATGGCAAGGCAGATAGCTGAGCATTATCATAGGCATGATTTTGAAGTGGTGATCGGGCCGGCTGTCGGTGGAGTGGTCTTGTCGCAATGGCTGGCCTATCACTTGAGCGGGCTAACAGGTAGAGAGGTATTATCGACCTATGCCGATAAGAGGGCGGATGGAAGTTTTATCGTGCGTCGTGGTTATGATAAATTAGTAGCTAGTAAGCGCGTTTTACTGGCTGACGATATTATCAATCAAGGCAAAAGTGTGCGAGCAATGAAAAAAGCTATTGAAGATCGTGGTGGTGAGGTCAGGTTTGTAGCTTGCTTGGTGAATCGTGGTGGTTTGAGGGCCGAAGTAGTTGGTGTCAAAGAAATTTTTGCGCTATTAGACTTGCCCCTAGCGGTTTTTCCAGCCAAGCAATGCCCAATGTGTCGTCAAAAAATTCCCATTGATAGAGAGTTTGGCCACGGCCAAAAAAAGTGAATGGTTGTTAAAATTGCAACAAAAATTTATTCAATAAAAATATAGTATTACACC
>CAZCIH010000089.1:0-2825 GCA_964498855.1 uncultured Candidatus Saccharibacteria bacterium
TGTGCATCGTTTTTCGATCGAATGGAGTCGGATCGAACCACAGCGTGGCCAGTTTGATAGTGAGGAAATCGAGCATTATCGAGCAGTCATCAAAGCTCTCAAGAAGCGTGGCTTAATGCCATTTGTGACCCTATTTCACTGGACGACACCGGTTTGGGTTAGTGAGCAGGGGGATTGGTATAAGGAGCGAACTGCAACTGATTTTTTGCGCTTTGTTGAGCACGTTGTAAGCCAGCTCGGTGATGAGGTGGAGTTTTGGACAATCTACAATGAGCCTGAGATTTTTACCGAAATGTCGTATTTTGAGGGTTTTTGGCCACCTGGTGGCAGTAGTCTGAGGCGAGCTCTGATGGTGTATCGACGACTGATTCGAACTTATAAAAAAGCCTACAAGATTATCAAGCGTATCTCTCCCGATGCTCAGGTCGGTGTGACAGTCAATAATGCCTTTATTGAGCCAAAGGATAAACGGGTATTGAGCCATTTATCAGCTTGGTTCGCACGCTGGTGGTCGAGTCATTTTTTCCTGCGTCGGGCAAGGGATCACTTTGATTTCATTGGTTTGAATTATTACTTTCATATTTATACCGCTGGATTCAGATTAGTTCTGAGCTCGACCGATGTACAAGATATGGGCTGGGGGATGTATCCGAAAGGTATTTATCATGTCATCCGTGAGCTCGATGGTTATCACAAACCGATATATATCACCGAGTGTGGAGTGGCTGACCACCAAGATATTTACCGTAGCTGGTATATCACCGAAATTTTACAATCGATCCATCGGGCGATCACTCAGGGCTCAGATGTACGTGGTTTCATGTATTGGTCGCTAATGGATAACTTTGAGTGGGATAAAGGCTTTTGGCCCCGATTTGGTTTAATCGAGATTGATTATCAGCATGGTCTCAAGCGGACTGTTAGGCCCAGTGCTCGGGCATTTTCCAAGATTATTAAAGCAAATGCCGTTACAATTGATACTTGATAAGTTATGCTTAAAGTGTTATGATTTTCAGGTTAAATTGATAAAAATTCAAACTTTCGGCCCCATCGTCTAACGGTTAGGCATCCCGATTCATCGGGACAATCGGAGTTCGATCCTTTACAATATCGAGTATGTTTTGGGTTTACATCTTAAAAAGAGCTGATAACAAGTATTACATTGGCCAAACCAACAATCTTGAAGCTAGGCTTATACGGCATAAAGCGGGCTACTGCAAATCTACAAAGCCATATTTACCCGTAAAACTCGTAAGGTATGAAGCCTACAAAACTCGTTCAGAAGCCCTCGTGAGGGAAAAATACCTAAAAAACCTCAAGAGTCATTCTGCTATCTCGGAAATATTATCAAATATGGCCTCATCGTCTAACGGTTAGGTATCCCGATCCATCGGGACAATCGGAGTTTGATAATATTATCAAATATGGCCCCATCGTCTAACGGTTAGGACACCAGATTTTCAATCTGGCAATCGGAGTTCGATTCTCCGTGGGGTCACCACAAGAGACTCAGTGTTTTTTGGGTCTTTTTTGATTGGCACGTATCAATAAAGTGGTTAAAAAAAATATGTTTCCATATTGTGTTTGAAGCTCGGCTAGATTTTAGAAGTCATTGGTTTGGCGCCAATAAAGCGGATTAAATTGTGAACACCTTTAGCAGCATCTTTGTACGTTTCTCCCATATCGTCAAGCAGTATAATATCAAAACATCGTCCAAGCTCGCGTGCAGATTTTATACTGAAATAACGTTTCGTTGCCTTATTAATCTGGAAGAAGTCTGGTTCTATTTCTTTGCCTGTGCCATATTCAGGGTCTTGAATAGAATTTACAAAGAAAGCAAACACACCCCCTGATTTGAGTACTCTCATTATTTCATCAAATATACGCAATGTGGTCTCTTTATCAAAATAGTGTAGCGATAAGTGAGCATATACTACGTCAAAGCTACCACTCTCAAATGGCAATTCCTCGCACAAATCCACCTTTCGAAAGTCAATCTCTACTGATTTACTAGCAGCTTTTTGCTTAGCTAGCTCTAATGCGCTATCCTCAATATCTGTTGCGATTACCTTATATCCGTGTGAGGCAAAAAAACAACTATCTTGAGCTTGTCCTGCACCAAGCTCTAAAACTTTACCTTTTTTAGGAAAGTATTTGATTGCTTGTTCTGCAAAAATTGAAGGTTTATCTATCCAGTCTTGCTGTTGATATTTTTTGTGTAAATCAGACCAAATATCATTCATTTTATTAATCAGAGATTTTTATCCAAGAATTGTTTTAAGGCAATCATATCTTGCTTGGTGTGGTCATAGAAAAATGAAGTAATACCAACAGATTGGGCTGTTTTGACCGCTTCCGCATTGTGTTCAAAATAGACAACATCATCCTGAGACAGTATATATTTATCTAGCAGGATGTTGAAATATTCTGGATCAGTTTTTTCGGGATTGTGTTTTAAAGTAAAAACTTCATAGGGCGCTTGGTCTAGCTTGAATTGTTTGAACTGTTCATCATTAGCACCAGTTAAGACCAGCTTTTTATTTGGGTAGCTTTCCAGTAGCTCATGCATTGGCTCAAAAATACTTCCATCCTCGAGTATTAATCCATTAATAGCATCCACTAAAATTGTTTTCATGACACTTTTTTACTCCTCTACAATTCCAAATTACAACTTTTCACTCGATAAGTCCAGATAGTAATATTACTGCCATGAGCTGCCCCTAATTGCTATGAGATGTCAGTAAGCAATAGAAAAAGCCACCTCAGCATAACACTGCAGGTGGCTCGTAGATTGGGCGGACCCTGGCGAGGCTTCTTTTGATAGC
>CAZCIH010000090.1:0-2781 GCA_964498855.1 uncultured Candidatus Saccharibacteria bacterium
GACCATCAGCTCGAGGAACCTGAGCTGTACCAGTCTTTCCGGCGACGTTATAGCCTTTTATTCTGGTGGCATAGCCTGAGCCGTGCTCAACCACCTTTTGCATCATTGAAGCGACAACAGCAGCAGATTGACGACTAATCACTCGGTCTTTAACCACCTTGGGTTTATTTTCAATAATGTCTTGATCTGGTGTGATAGTCTTGGCTACGAGATATGGCTGATACATAGTGCCGCCATTGGCGATTGCGCCAACCGCTTGGACCATCTGGATTGTGGTAGTCGACAAACCCTGACCAAAAGTCATATTTGCATAGTCTACATCTGAGGCCTTAGCATCCCTCACCTTACCAGTTGCCTCCCCAGCCTGCTCAATACCTGTACGCTCTCCAAAGCCAAAATCTTTAATATACTTGTAGAACAATTCTTTTCCGGCTCTAGTAATCTTATTTGGATCTCCGCCTAATTGCTTCAACACAAATACCACACCTGTATTGAGTGACTTCTGAATGACATCGGTCATGGTTTGAATACCAAATTTATGATTTTCAGCATTTTTGATCGTACGATCGGCCACTTTGACCTCGCCAGTATCATTATAGGTCGTATTAGCCTTGACCTTGCCACTATCAATACCAGCTGACATTGTAAAAACTTTGAAGCCTGAGCCAGGCTCGAATTGATTTGAAACTGAGCTATTGATAAATTTGCGATAATCTTCTGGCTTCACGCTAGCATAATTATTGGGATCAAAATTAGGATAATTGACCAGCGCTATGATTGCTCCTGTCTTAGGGTCCATCACTACAATACTGCCGGATTCGGCTTTATTCTTTTCCACCGCATCTTTTAGTGTCCTTGCCGCCACATCCTGAATAGACCGATCAATGGTCAATACATAGCTATTGCCATTTTTGGGATCATTAATGGTATTTTCCTGGCTCACGATTGGCACACCAAAGCTATCTGTTACCGCCTTCACTTGGCCAGGCTGTCCGGTCAGATCATCATTTAGATACTGCTCGAGACCATACTGGCCCTCTCCATCCGTATTAACGTAGCCCAGAACATGCGAAAACAAATTCGCCTCAGGGTAATAGCGATAATCTTTATCGGCTAGCACAATACCAGGTATTTTAAGCGCAGCAATTTTATTTGCCTCCTCGCTTGACACCTTCTCCTTTAAAACCTCATACCGATTCTTGCCATTAAATGTCAGGGATTTCTTCAATTTCTCGCGATCAATATTCGTCACAGCTGCTAGCTTAGTGGCCGAGCCATCAACATCTTTAACGAATTTAGGATCAACGTAAAGTAATTTCAAGCTTTGATTTAATGCAACCGGATAGAGATCACCATTCTCAGCCAAATAGACCTGGCCTCTCTTGGCAGGAATCTGAAATTTTCGCTCTTGCTGTGCATCAGCTTTCGCGATATATTCTTGATTTTTTAGTATCTGTACCTCAAAGGCACGGCCAATCACCACCAGAGCGAGTGCCGCAAAACCAACACTAACAACTCCAATCCGACGACCGGCCCGTAAGTTTTCTGAAAAAGCCAAGATTTCCCCTTATTTAATGCGCATCAGCATAGCTAACTTCGTCAACCGTTACCATTTTACCAACTGCAGCCGAATCACGCACGCTTGAAAGTGATTGCAAACGAGCCGCTTCGATCTGACGTTTTTCTTTGAGCGATTCTAGCTCCTTTCGCTTATTATCCAGACTTGAAATACGATAGTTAAAAGTGGATGTCTTCGTTACCTGATTGAGGTATAAAAGGGACAATAAAATAACCAAAGCGATAAACATAAAACTAACCGTCAGCGGACCAGTTTGAAGCCTGGTACTTGTACGGGTTAAATTCTGATTGCGGCGCATGGCCACGGCTGAGGTTGTCATATTTATCTCCTTTTGGTTTTTGTTTTATTATTTCAGCTGGCTTTTATCGTTTTGATAGTTGTTTCTAAAAGCCGGCTTAGCTGGCTGCACTTTTTTTTAGTTACGATCGCAATTACTTAACGATGCGAACTTTTAGCTTGACTGCTCGTGGTCGCAGGTTTTTTACTACTAAAGTCATTTAAACCTCCTTTTGTTTTTGTTTATTTTATCTTTTCAATAGCGCGTAGCTTAGCACTACGGCTACGGGGATTATTTCGGTCTGCTATAGAACCTTTAATCGGCCGTTTGGTAACCAAATTAAATTTCAGAACACCCACACTAGCACCATATTGATCACGCGCCAATGTGGTGAGTGATTTGAAATGTTGTTTCACCAGTCTGTCTTCAAGAGAATGAAAGCTGATCACAGCAAGCCGTCCGCCGGGAGAAAGCTTATCCGTCAATCTCGGTAATACTTGCTCTAAAGCTACTAACTCGTCATTAACTGCGATACGTAAGGCTTGAAAAACTCTTGTTGCTGGATGTAGCTTGCCATGTCGTTTCAATGTGTGCTCAATCAAATTTGCTAGCTCGGTTGTAGTTGCAATCGGTCTCACCCTCCTTGCTTCACAGATTACCCTAGCTAACCGTCGACTCTGTCGTTCCTCTCCATATTGATAGAAAATATCTGCCAACTTCTTCTCATCATAAGTATTAACAATTTCGTAAGCATCAAGCTCACGGCTTCTATCCATTCTCATATCTAGTCTAGCCTGGCGCATAAAGCTAAAGCCACGTTCTGTTGCTTCGAGTTGGGGCGAGCTAACGCCCAAATCCATTAATATTAGCTTTATTGGTGGTATTTTCACCAGATCAATGTTCGCAAAATTATCTCGCCTGATCA
>CAZCIH010000091.1:0-2769 GCA_964498855.1 uncultured Candidatus Saccharibacteria bacterium
CTTTCCCTCACGGTACTGGTTCACTATCGATCGTGCAGTGTATTTAGCCTTGGGAGGTGGTCCTCCCAGATTCAGACAGGGTTTCTCGTGTCCCGTCCTACTCGAGAATATAAACATGAAGACAAGAGGTTTTAATGTACGCGACTTTCACGCTCTCTGGTGGTCCTTTCCAGGCGCCTTCCAATAACACTACTGGTCAAACGTATTCACCCACACTACTTGGTCGTAAGCTCCAATTCGCATCCGGCGTATCCACTACGCCTCATTTGCGATTCTCACTTTCTTCTTGTATTGCGAACAAATACGTCTGACCATACTTGTTTTGTAACTTCATCCATTCGACTTACGCGATGAAAATCATAAAGTTTTAGCTACTGGACGTGAGAAATCTCATATCCAACTTGCTAAAATTTACAATTGTTTATACCTCACAACCCCCATTCCTTTGAATGTAAGTCTTCTAAATGTAAACATAAAGAAGTGAATTAGGTTTTGGCTGATCCCATTTCGCTCGCCGCTACTAAGGGACTCACGGTTGTTTTCTTCTCCTCAGGGTACTAAGATGTTTCAGTTCCCCTGGTGCCCTCCAGATAGCCTATGTGTTCAGCTATCGGTGATATGGCATTACCCATACCGGGTTTCCCCATTCGGATATCCCCGGATCAAAGCTTGATTGGCAGCTCCCCGAGGCGTTTCGCTCGCCTTCCGCGTCCTTCTTCGGCACATGCACGTCAAGGCATTCATCATATGCTCTTACGTAACTTTTTACTCGTAATATTTGACTGACAATTTGTAAATATCAAACAAATACTCGCTTGAATATAATCAAATCATCAAAAAATCTCGTTTTGACAGTCTTTATATTAAAACTATCAAAATTTGCAATTATTTTACCCTATTGATTTTTCAACGTACAAAAATGGCCGCTAATTCGCGGGTGCGAGGCGACCAAACATGAACATACAATCCTAGTCCGATTACGCTTGGCGCACCTCCTTGGTTGATTGACTACTCATGTTTGGCTACCGTTTAACCTTAGTATAGTATCAAGATTAACACAGCTTGTAAAGGTTTTTTGAGTCTATGAAAATATTTTAATTTATAAATCAATTTTCGGGTGCCGATGACCGCTTTTAAAAACTCCAGCATAAAGAAGTCTTCAAAACGGCCATCGGCAACGGCAAAGTAGACGGAGCTTGCCATGAGAAAAAATGAGGGAGAAGTGGGAAAAGTGCACTCACGCATAGGCTTGAGCCAGCAGAACGATGATCAAGAGGCACAGTAGCCCTACTGCGATGAATGCGAGGCAGCCGTTGCGACTGGCCAGCAGGAACGCGATAATGAAGGCAATCAGGAAGATCTCCACTTCCACACCACTTTCTTTCGGATCGAGTGGCAAAACTTGTCAAGACTGGTTCTCTGTTGATTACTAGGAGTAATTACAGGAATTACTCCTTACGAACCAGACGGCTGGATTATAGGCTTTTGGAGGCTGATTAGCAAGCGTATATATTACTAAAGCAAAAAGCGGCTCAAAGATTAAACTTGAACCGCTCTGGAGGCCGGTGGGTCTTACTAATTGCCCAACCGGCCCCGCCGCTTGACCTCACGAGGAAGTCAGACGTCAGCCGGTAGCCAACGCGGAGGTGCGGTTTTGAGCCGGAACATGAGAACGATCTCTTCATCGCTCATGCTCCACTCCGGCTCGTTCAAGCCATTCGAGAAGGGAACGTAGTTCCCCACCCTGGACAGCCGCACCTTGACCTTCGGGCTTTCGAGCCACTGCTTCTTAAAGCTGAAGGTGCCGGCGTGGACTCCAGGCTCCCGACTGTATCGCTCGAGCGACACGAAGGTGGCAGTGCCAGACCTTGGCTCGGGCATGAGCCGGTGGGCTTCATCCCAGCCGACCAGCCCAGCCAGCTCCACCTTGGCCATCAGGAAGTCATGCTTCCATCGGGTCAAAACTGTGTCGACTCCGTTGTTGCTCTGGCCCATGTAGAGCACTACCTTCTCGTCGTATGCCATCACCTCTCCTTTTATCGATGGCTTAGCCTGTTTATAATATCATATATGTCAATAGATAATTACTAAATCCCTAGCTCGGCGCGCAATTGCTCATCAATATCTCCTGCACCCATAAAAACCACTACTGTATCAGGACTAAATTGCTTACTAACAAGCTCATATGCAGATGTAAAATTATCTGCATAATGAACATTCGACTGATTGATCTCACGCACGAGATCAGCGCTCGATTTTCCGGTCTGAGCACTACGACCCACCGGCGCGTAGAGCGGAATCAAGATCACCTCATCGGCAGAGGCAAAAGCTGATTTAAACTGTTCGAAAAGATGATTTAAGCGGTCACGTTGATGAGGCTGAAAGACGCAAATTAGCTTTTTGCTTGACTGTGCACCTTTTAACGCCTGAAGACTAGCTCGAATCTCAGTAGGATGATGAGCGTAATCTGAGTATATTCCAGGAGTAATCTCCTCAAGCCGACGCCAGGTACCGCGAAACTTCTTAAGACTCGAACGAATATTTGCTTCAGCAATGCCTAAGACTTTTCCCACCTGGTAAACTGCCTCGGCATTGGACTGATTATGCTCACCCGGCACAGCCAAATCATGGTGGGCAATCGCCCCATCGTTATAATAAATTACTTTTCTCTGACCCACATCAAATCGCTCAACTACTTCTCGTATGGCCTTATCCTGACCATTAGCTATCAGTATTCCATCAGGAGAAAGATTTTGCAGATATCGACTA
>CAZCIH010000092.1:0-2716 GCA_964498855.1 uncultured Candidatus Saccharibacteria bacterium
AAACTTTAGCATATTTACCCAAGGCTGCCATTTGATCAGGTGTCGCCACTAAAACGTCAAAGTCGAATTTGGATTTTTTTATATCACTAAGTATATCTTCAGCATCAACTAGGTCAGCTCCAGCCGTCTTGGCAGCTGTGGCGAGCTTATCATTGGCAATTACGGCTACTCGAATTTTCTTGCCACTGCCAGCTGGTAGTACCACACTAGTGCGCACTAGCTGATCAGCCTGGCGCGGGTCAATGCCAAGGTTAACATGAAGCTCACAGGTGGCATCAAATTTGACATTCGAAACTTCACGCAATAGCTTCACGCCTTCAGATCGACTATATAACTTACTGGCTTCTATTTTGTCTAGGGAAGCACGGCGCTTTTTTGTAACCCTCTTTGGATTCTGAATATGCTTGGGCTTTTTCGCCTCAGTTTTATCAGCCGACTTAGCTTGAGCTTTTCTAGCTTCTTTAGCCTCTTTCTGTGCCTCCTCAGCAATAGCCTTCTTACTACGTTTGCCAGCTTTTGCGGTTGCCAGCTCGACCGCCTCTGTTTCAGACTGATCATTGGTTGTCTTACTTTGCTCAACTTGCGCCTGATCCTGATCAGTTGTTGCCTCGGCCTCTTGAGTATTTTTTTTAGTATTAGATTTGGTAAGTCTTTCTGCCATAATTATCTCCCTTCGTGGTACTATCGGACTGAATTATCAGCCTCCCACATTAATTGATTCTACGCTATCTCAATTCCCATCGAACGAGCCTGTCCAGCGATTATCTTTTTGGCCGCCTCGATATCGTTTGCGTTCAGATCATCCATTTTTTTGGTGGCAATCTCGGTAAGCTGCTCTTGGCTTAGCTTAGCCACTTTATCCTTATTCGGCACACCCGAACCCTTTTCAATCCCGGCCGCTTTTTTTATCAAGATAGCTGCTGGTGTGCTCTTGGTCACAAAAGTCATGCTCTTATCTTCATAGATGGTCACGACTGTTGGGATCTGCTCACCCTTCATATCTTTCGTAGCTTCATTGAAGGGGTTGATGAAATCCATCATATTAACCCCATGCTGACCGAGTGATGAACCCACTGGCGGTGCTGGTGTGGCACCTCCGGCAGGGATAATCATCTTAACCCTTGCTTTTACTTTTTTTGCTTCTGCCATTTTCTCTCCTTTCGTGGTATAGCGACAGCTTTTGTCTTCCACACATTAGTATCAAGTAGTATAGCTACTACCAATTAGTATAGTTACTTAGACCTTTTTCACCTGCAGACTGTCCAGCTCGACTGGAGTCTCTCGACCAAACATCGAGACTAACACCTTGATCTTACCTTTGCTCTCATCAATCTCGCCAATCGTACCATCAAACCCTTTAAACGGCCCATCGGTAATATTGACCAGCTCGCCGACTGCGTAATCCATTTTATATTTCGGCTCTTCGACACCCATACGCTTACGGATTGACTTAACCTCGGACTCGCTGATTGGTGATGGTGTCGTACCTGTGCCGACAAACCCGGTCACATTAGGAGTATTACGAACCACAAACCAGCTATCCTCAGTAACGTCCATCTGCACCATTATATAACCAGGGAAAATCTTGCGCTCAACAATGCGACGCTTACCATTCTTTATCTCGATCTGATTTTCCTTAGGGACGATAACCTGAAAGATCTTATCCTGCATATCAAGGGTCTCAATCCTTTGGCGTAAACTCTCAGCCACTTGATCTTCATAACCAGAATAGGTATGGATCACGTACCAATGTTTTTTACTTTCAGCCTTGGTCATAAATACTTAAACCTGTAATAATTTCTCTAATAAGGATCGAAAAACAAAGTCGAAGGTACCAATAATGACTGCCACTATGACGGAAAAAATTATCACCACGACTGTCAGATTGGCGGCCTGGCGAGGGGTTGGCCAGACTACTTTCTTCAGTTCAGCGATTGATAAGCTGATGTAATTACTAATGCGTTGCATAAACAATCCTTCTATGAAGAAATTATACGACTTTTTCTCAATCTAAAAAAGCTCCCGTGGGGCTTTTATTTATCATAGTAAAAACTAGAGCTATTGTCAATCCCTAAGGTTTGGGGATTTTAAATTCCAGTTGAGCTGGTACTTTATCATAAAGTCGGCTCATCAGCCCAATTGCTGGAGTGCGCAAGGTAAATATTGTCACGCCGTAGCCAATAACGATGACAAAAAGTAAGCCGGTCAAAACGATAAACGGAGTCAAGGTGGTCTTTACGGGCTTGACTGGGCTTAGATAGCTCGACATTGCCACACGACCACGAGTACTAACCAAGGAATAATAATGACCGGCCAAAAACATATTGCACCAAATTCGATACATCACCAATATGGCTAAAGTCAAAACAGCACCAACTACGAATAAGCCAATTTGCATATATAAATACTTGCTACTACTCAAATAGGTTACTCCAGCCCAAGCAACCAGGCCGAGCAAGCTAGTAAATAGCAAACTAACCACCACAAACCAAAGCGCGCTCAAGATATTTTTTACAAAACTGCCAAAAGCCAAGCGCATACTATGGGCTTGCACATACCATACCGACTGATCGGTGGCCGCTATCATTGTTTGAGCAATTGGTAGGCGCATGGCTAGCACGACCAAGACTGACAGCCAAAGAGCAATCACAAAGGGTAAGATAGCCGATAAAGTTGAAATAATCAAAGAATTTTGACTCCTTACCAGCCACCAAAT
>CAZCIH010000093.1:0-348 GCA_964498855.1 uncultured Candidatus Saccharibacteria bacterium
ATCGGTTTTAGATCTGGATTTTTTACTCGATAGAGACCGTTTAGCTGTTTGACCACTAGTTCACTATCTAGATAGAATTTTACTTTTTTTGGATTATACGAAGCTAGATGATCAAGAGCCAAATCAACCGCCCGATATTCAGCTTGGTTGTTGGTAGTTATACCCCAATAATGACCAAACTCTTCGATTATTTTATCATCTGTTGTTAAAATTACAACGCCAGATGCAGCTGGCCCTGGATTTCCCCTTGATCCACCATCGCAATACACCTTAAGCTCATCATACTGTTGCATCATTACCTCCTAATTAGCCAAACTGAAATAATAATTAGTCCAAGTAATATCCGAT
>CAZCIH010000093.1:358-2644 GCA_964498855.1 uncultured Candidatus Saccharibacteria bacterium
TAAGTAGCCATTTAATAACAGCAAATCCCAACAATCCCGAAACCAAAATACCAAGAATCAACTGCCAGCTTGTCAAATTGGGATTTGGCTGTCTAATAAGGCCAGTTAGTTTATACAGTCCTGCTCCTAAAGTAATAGGGGTAGCAAGGAGAAAGCTAAAACGGGCCGCATCGCTTCGCTTTAGGCCTAATAGCATCCCCGCAGATAAGGTAATGCCCGACCTCGAGACACCAGGAATCAAGGCCAGACTTTGCGCCAGCCCAACAGTGATTGTCTTAGTCCAAGACATTTGGCCAATAGTAGTGGTAGATGTTGCGATTTTATCAACAACATAGAGCAAGCCAGCAAAAATAATTAAGCCAATTCCGACAATTAATGGAGCCACGCTACTTTGGTGTAAATAGACATCAATCATCTTCTCGCCCAGGAATCCAATAATCGCTCCTGGTATGGTAGCTACAATAAGCATCCAGAATAGACGATCGCGAGTCTTTATCATTGTCCAAAAATCTTTGTAAAAGAACGCTACTAGCGCCAAAGCAGTACCGATATGAATAGCCGCATCAAATCCCAAACCAGGATCAGAGAATTGGAAAAGCCAAGGAAAAAGTAAGAGATGGGCCGAAGAAGAAATCGGCAAAAACTCACTTAGAGCCTGAATACAGCCCAAAAAAACTACAATTATCGTCATTCTAGCCCACTTGACCTGATTTTAGTTGTGCGCGTAATCGATCAGCCACCTCTTTCATCTCATCAGCACTAGCTGAGTGCGCCTTAGTATGATCCAAATCGCTAATTTCATTCATTGGAATAACATGTACGTGAACGTGAGGCACTTCAAAACCAACAACTGCCAAACCTACCCTGACTGGTTTAAAAGTCACTTGAGCTAAGCTTGCCATCTCCTTAACTTTCGTCATAACGGCCACATAATGAGTTTCATCCAGATCATAAAAGCGATCTATTTGTACTTTTGGGATAACAAGCATATGGCCAGGACTGTGAGGCTCAAGCGTTAATATAACAATCGTCATATCATCTTCACAAATAATCTCAGCTGGAAGCTCACGCTTGATAATTTTCGTAAAAACACTGTCTTTCATGTGATTCATTATAGCCTATTTTCTTAACCCCTTCATCTTCGGTAGTTTTTGACTCTTAATCATTATAGTTTTTATGCTTGTCAAGACGTTTTATCCTATTCTAAAGTAAAAACGTCAATACTTATACGATTGAACACATAAATAATTCAAGACATTTTAGCTATTTATCCACTGGCAGATCTCGTTAAAATATTCACCGGCCACAAAAATCATATTGTAGTGCCTCGTTCCTCGCCCTCGATCTCAGCGACGTGCTCGAGGATGGGGAGGCGGGACCCTGCCCGAAGCGCCCACTTCGACCGAATGGTACAACCAACGCATGCCTTTCCCACGAACAATTGTTCGAGTCTTCGATGTGTGATTTAATGGAAGAGCAATGCGAAGCTAAGTCAGTACCCCGGCGAAAGTGAACAACACCTTAAATACGGAGACAATCACGCGAGGCGGTTCTGAGTATAAGATTGCTCGAATACGTGCTCGAATCAAGGGAAGCAAGAAGCCAAACTTCTTTATCGTACAATTGGACATCGAGGGCCTGCCTTTGTCTCCGACGTACCATGCTGACAGTAGTATCGTCGAATCGGACCAGCTACCCCAGGAGGGAAGCTACGTCCCTGGAGTAATAAAGGCTGTAGTCAATGGTGAAGCCTCCGAAGGGAAACTTCCAGTTCACATTCTGGGCGAGTCGGTTACCTACTCTCTCGATCTGCGAGTACCACTCGAGCTCGTGGCATAGTATTCAAAGGAATAATTGCCGTGTGAATGCTCTCTGGTTCGGATATTCGGCGCGAGATCAAGCGAGATCAAGAATGAGAGGATCGTGATAGACCCTTCGCCTCGCGACCTAGATGAGCTAGGTGTCACAGTGGACCTAGCACTTCATAACCTGTTCTACAGGACAGCCATTCCCGTGGCAGATGGGGTCAGCGTCGAGATTGTTCTCGACGCTGACCCCTACAAGTTTATGGAGCAGTTTGAAGCGGATCGTTACATACTCAAGCCAGGGGATTTTATTCTCGGCGAAACTGTCGAACTACTCTCGGTCCCACCGGATATTTGTGGATGGATTGAGGGCAAGAGTGGTTTAGCAACCCCTGGCCCAAGCCGGCGATGGTCAGAACACAAGGAACCCAGGGCGCGGGAATCCGCCCCGGGGCTCGAACATAGATCAACTGGTCGGGGT
>CAZCIH010000094.1:0-2630 GCA_964498855.1 uncultured Candidatus Saccharibacteria bacterium
GACTGTTTTTCAGGTATAATCATCAGCAGTAATTAAGGAATAGTGTGGTTTTATTGCATGTCAATTTTGACTAGTATTTTTGGTGATTCGAACGCCCGTGAGATAAAAAAAGATCGCCAGGTGGTCGAAAAAATCAATCAATTTGAAGAAGATTTAAAAAAGTTATCGGATCGTGCTCTAGCTGCCAAAACTGACCAATTTAGGAGTCAGCTCGATGGGCGTGAGGATAAATTGGATGATATCCTACCTGAGGCTTTTGCGGTTGTACGTGAGGCCAGTCGTCGTATCTTAAAAATGCGACATTTTGACGTCCAGCTTATCGGTGGCTTGGTTTTACATCAGGGTAAAATTGCCGAAATGCGAACCGGTGAAGGTAAGACTCTAGTAGCGACTGCTCCAGTGTATCTAAATGCTCTACCAGGCAAGGGTGTCCATGTTGTGACGGTTAATGATTACTTGGCTCGTCGTGATGCTGGTTGGATGGCTCAGATTTATCACTTTTTAGGTCTCTCTACTGGCGTTATTATTCACGAACAGAGCCTAATCTATGACCCAGAGTACAACGATGAGGCTCACAGCGATGAACGTTTGCGTCACTTTCGTCCTGTCACTCGACAACAAGCTTATCAAGCTGATATTACCTACGGTACAAATAATGAATTTGGCTTCGATTATTTGCGCGACAATATGGTCCAGGACACCAGTCAGATGGTGCAAAGGCCACTAAACTACGCTATTGTCGATGAGGTGGATTCGATCTTGATCGATGAGGCGCGTACGCCCCTAATTATTTCACAGCCACATAGTAAGTCGACCGATCGCTATTACGCATTTGCCAAGATTGCCCGCAGCCTTAAAGAGGAACGCGATTATACTGTTGATGAAAAACAAAAAGCGGTTAGCTTGACTGAGGATGGTATTGGTGCGATTGAGAAGGCATTGGGGGTAGATAATGTCTATGAGGCTGGCATGATTGAGGAAGTTCATCACGTTGAGGCTGCGCTCAAGGCCGAGGCAATCTTTAAGCGAGATCGAGATTACGTTGTCAATCCAGACGGTGAGATTATTATAGTCGATGAATTTACCGGGAGACTGTTGCCGGGTCGGCGTTACAGTGAGGGCTTGCATCAAGCAATTGAGGCTAAGGAAGGTGTGACAATTCAGCAGGAAAGCCAGACTCTAGCTACCATTACTTTTCAAAATCTTTTTCGCCTGTATCAGAAACTAGCAGGCATGACTGGTACGGCCGTTACTGAGGCCGAGGAATTTGCCAAGATCTACAAGCTCGAGGTGACAACTATACCGACTCATCAGCCAATGATTAGAAAGGATTTAAAAGATCGGATTTATAAGACAGAAGAGGCAAAATTTGCAGCTGTAGTTGCTGAAGTGGCTCATCGCCATCAGGTTGGACAGCCCGTCCTGATTGGTACCGTTAGTATCGAGAAAAATGAGATACTGGGCAAGATGCTCACCAAAGCCAAGGTGCCTCACCAGATATTAAACGCCAAAAATAATGAACATGAGGCAGATATTATCGCTGAGGCTGGTGCTCGTGGAGCTGTCACGCTAGCGACCAATATAGCAGGCCGTGGTACGGATATTGTTTTAGGTGATGGGGTGGATAAATTAGGTGGTCTGCATGTATTAGGCACGGAGCGACATGAGAGTAGGCGAATTGATAATCAGTTGCGTGGCCGATCGGGACGTCAGGGCGACCCTGGTTCCAGCCAATTTTTTGTTAGCTTAGAAGACGATTTGATGCGCATATTTGGCTCCGAAAGAATCGCCGGACTGATGAATACTCTCAAAGTTCCCGAAGATATGCCGATTGAAAACTCGATGATTACCCGTTCGCTTGAGGCAGCCCAGAAAAAAGTTGAGGGTCATAACTTTGATATACGCAAACATCTGGTCGAATATGATGACGTGATGAATAGCCACCGTGAGATTATTTATGCTCGTCGTCGCAAGGTAATTGGTAATGACACCTTAAAAGCTGAGATCAAAGATATGGTTGAAGCTGAGTTTGAAGCTATTATAGCTGGCTATACCGATCAAAAAACGGGCGAGGTGAATCTAGAGAAAATTGCCGAGGCAGCTAATAATATTATTCCTGTACCTCCAGATTGGGCCAAAAAAACCGACTCCAAGCTTTCGGCTGATCTAGTCAAAAGCTTAAAAGCCATCTCTGATGCTACCTACGATGAACGTGAGGCTCAATTTGGCGCTGAAGGAGTACGCATGATGGAGCGCCTGGTATGTCTTAAGGTGATTGATAGCGCTTGGTTGGCTCATCTAGAGACTATGGACCATCTTCGTGCTGGAATAGGACTAAGAGGCTACGGTCAGCGTGACCCTTTGGTGGAATATAAGGCTGAGGCCTTTACTATTTTTAAACGCTTGGAGCGAAGTATTAATGCTGAGATCGCTTCAACTATTTTCAAAGTTGCAATTAATTTTGAGCAAGCACCACCTCCAATCGAGACTGACATCACAAAGGGTGCCCAGACTGCGATTACTTCTGGTGCCTCCGAAGGCCCAGCTCTCGATGATACTACCGACACCACAGTACGAAGCCGGGGGCGTGATCGAGGACCTGCAAAGGTTATCCGAACCACTAAAAAAAC
>CAZCIH010000095.1:0-2594 GCA_964498855.1 uncultured Candidatus Saccharibacteria bacterium
CCAGAACCACCTAAACCTGTCGTGCAAGTAGCCTCAGCAACAAATAAATCCACTGCCACTAGCTCACAAAAGCTAACGCCTTACTATGGTGGAGCCAATGGCTATGCATATGGCTATTGTACTTACTATGTGGCTTCACGCCGTGGCATTCCGAGTAATTGGGGTAATGCTAGTAGCTGGTACTACAATGCACAGCGATCGGGCTTCGGTGTCGGTGGCTCGCCTCAAGCTGGAGCGGTGGCCTGGGAGAAAGGCGTTTGGGGTGCCGGGCACGTCGCTTATGTCGAAAGTGCATCAGGTGGATCGGTGACGGTTTCAGAGATGAACTACAATGGTGGCTGGAATAGAGTGTCGCGCAGGACAGTACCGGCCAGTGAGTTTCTCTATATATATTAGGGTGAAGCTTAGTACGGGCTATCATTTCTCGCAATTTCTTTATAAGCTAGTTGCATAAAAGCTAGCAAAAGCTGTCCTGCATATTTTCTAAAGCGATATAGGCGAAACTTCACTATTAGAGCAATTAATGCTATAATTGTCAACATGTTTACAGATAAAGTCACAATACATGTTAAGGCTGGGCGTGGTGGCGATGGTAGGGTGAGCTTTCGTCGTAATCGTGGTCAGGCTAAAGGTGGTCCAGATGGTGGAGATGGTGGTCGTGGTGGCAATGTTCTGCTCCACACCAACCACAATACTTCGACACTATCTAAATATCGGGTGGATCAATTACATCGGGCCGAAGATGGTACATCTGGTGGCTCAAATCGCCGTAGTGGCAAACAGGGCCAAGATATCATCCTTGAAGTGCCTCCCGGTACGGTGGTTTATGAAAATGGTGAGCTAGTGGCTGACTTGACCATGGAAGACAGTAGTCAGACAGTCGCCCAGGGTGGTATTGGTGGATTTGGCAATGCGCATTTTACTTCTAGTACACGCCAGGCACCGAAAATGGCTGAGCTAGGTACTCCAGGAGAGGAGAAGGAGCTAGTTTTAGAGCTCAAGCTACTGGCAGATGTTGGGCTAGTGGGGCTACCAAATGCCGGTAAATCAACCTTGCTATCCGTAATTTCAAACGCCAAGCCGGAGATTGCCGATTATCCATTTACGACTCTGACACCAAACTTAGGTGTGGTGGATTTTCATAATCATACCTTTCTCGTGGCTGATATCCCTGGCTTAATCGAGGGAGCTGCTGAGGGCAAGGGCCTAGGCGATGAATTTTTACGTCATATTGAGCGGACTAAGGTATTGCTTCATCTCATCGATGGCAATGACGATGATTTGGCTTTGGCTTATCAAACTATTTGTCGTGAGCTGAAAGATTATCAAATTGATTTGTCGACCAAGCCACAATTGGTGGTCTTGACCAAGATTGATAGCTTATCACCTGAAGCCCTCAAGACGAAGTTGGGGCAGATGAATGAGCTAGTGGGGCAAAATCAAGAAAAATCCAAAGTGTTGGCCATATCGGCGGTAGCAAAGAAAGGGCTTGATACTTTGCTGAATTCTACTCAAAGTCTGATTGACCAGTCTGTGCCGAGCCAGGACGAAACGGAAACTGAGCCAGTTGTAATCTCGCTCGAAGGCCAAGACAACGTCTGGCGAGTCGAGCCTCGCGATGATATTTTTGTGATTAAAGGCCTAAAGCTAGAACGGTTTGCTCAAAAAACGAACTTTGATCAGTTTGAAGCTGTTGAGAGACTTCGTGATATTCTGAGTCGAGAAGGGGTTTTGCGCGAGGTCAAGCGGCTGGGTGGAGACAGAGGTTCACGGCTTGAAATTGCAGGCAAGGTGTTTGAATGGTAGATTTTACTATTGCCGGAGTGAGAATCGAAGCTGTCACTCGGCCCGATTTATTTTCACCCAAAAGTCTTGATAAAGGTACCCGTTTACTGCTTGAGACCATTGCTCCTAAGACTTATCATGAAGTCTTGGATTGGGGCTGTGGCTGGGGTGCGATTGCTTTATTTGCAGCTAAGAATCAGCCAGAAGCTACGGTAGTGGCACTGGATAGTGATATTGCAGCAGTGGCTACGACGAGAGAGAATGCCACTCGTAATGAGCTGAAAAATATTGAGGTGGTGGCTAGCCATGGCTTTGATGAGATTGATCCTGCTCGGCGTTTCGATATCATTTTGTCTAATCCACCAACTCATCGTGGTCGGGAAGTTGTCGAGGAGATGTTACGTCAAGCCATTGGGCATCTAGATGCCGGAGGAGAGCTAATTGTGGTGGTTGAAACCCGTATTAGTCCCTGGCTCAAACGTAGTTTGCAGGACACGTTTGGCAATTACAAAATTGGTCGTCGTGGACCGAAAAATGTAGTTTTATCAAGTCAAAAGCTAGCCAGCTAGTGTATAATAGACCTTATGATTACTAAGAAAAAGGCAGATAATTTTTTCAAGCGCGAGATTGAAAGTGCTGAAATTGAGACTAGCGCTCATTATACCTACCGGGATGGTTTTCGGCTTGGCTTTGGATTTTTCATCGGCTTTTTGCTAGCCTCATTGATATTGGTTTTGTTGATTTATTTAGTGACAACTATTATTAAAGTTTTTTAGCTTGAAAAAAGTGCTCAAAGCTGTCAAAATTTC
>CAZCIH010000096.1:0-2577 GCA_964498855.1 uncultured Candidatus Saccharibacteria bacterium
TGATACGGAGGTATCATGGAAACACTCACCGCCCAGACTAGCGCACGCAAACTCCTCGCAATCGCAGAGGAGTTCAAGGCAACGCTCGAGGAGAAGTTGGTGGAGTTCTCCACCAACATATCAGCTCTCAGCTGGTCCGAAGGCCAGCTCAAGAGCATCGAAAGGCTCAAGGCAACGATCTGCGATAAGCAGATCGACGCCGAGACGCAGCAGATCAACATCCGCCAACTGGCGGACATCGTCCGCCGAGGCCGCAAGCGCCTCGAGGAGCTCGAGCAGCGGCTCGAGGAGCGGCGCACGCGCCACCTGCCCCCGCCGCCGACGGTGTCGGCAGCTGAGGGCAACCGCGTCAGCGATGACGCGCTTGCGAGGCTCGAGACGTCGTTCGCTAAGAAGCGGCGACACTGACGCTCGGCTTGACAAGGCCCCACTAGCTTTTTGGGTACTAGTGGAAACAGGCATCAACCCAAGCCCCGAGTTCGCTCGGGGCCTCCCCTGAGCTTTTTAAAAGTCAGATGGTTCGGGAGAGGCAAAAAGCGTTATAATGGCAATGTATGAAAAAAGCCCTTGTTCGCACTAAAAAACAGCTCAAAGCACTAATTGGCCAAGATATTATCAATACTCTCCACTATCCCGAGGCCATATTAGCCAGCCATCAGGCCAATCGCCCCAGCCGAGCAATGATTATCATTGGAATAGTTGGCTCCAAGGGCAAGACCACCACAGCCAATATGCTCTGGTCGATCTTACAAGCAAGTGGGCAAAAGGCTGGCCTAATTGGTACAGCCAATATTCGTATCGGCCAGCAAGAAGAATTGAATAAGTACCACATGACCATGCCCGGAGCACGCGTCTTGCAACCAATCCTCGCGAGGATGCGAGCCAGTGACTGTCGTTATGTCGTGCTTGAAGTACCATCCGAGGGCCAAACTCAATGGCGTCACATTGGTATAAATTTTGATTTATTACTTTTTACCAATGTCACAAAAGAGCTCATGGCAAGCCATAAATATTCACAAGCTATTTTACACAAGCACAATAGTCGGGTTTTTAAGAGCTTCGCAAAAGCACCCGAAAAGATTTTCGACGGCCAAAGAATTGCCAAAACCATCGTCGCCAATGCCGATGCGACTGATTTTGGACGCTATTTTTCCTTCCCATCGACTCATAAATTCAGCTTTAGTATCAATAGTAAAAGTGATTTTCAAGCCGAAAATATCAAAACTACCAGCACGGGCTCGACTTTTGATTTGCGTGGCCAAAGCTATCAAATAAATATTGCCGGGCCGATCAATGTCATCAATGCCGTCGGTGCCATCGCCGCAGCGCGAAGCTTGCATGTGCCAGTTGAAAATATTCAAGCAGGACTCGCTCAGCTAAAAACTATCCCTGGGCGGATGGAAGTTATTGACCAAGGTCAAGCTTTTACTGTCATAGTTGACTACGCACACGAGGAGACGAGCATGAAAGCCTTAATGGAATCAGCTGATGCTATGCGGACCAAAAACGCAAAAGTTATCACTTTACTAGGTGCAGAAGGCGGTGGTCGAGATGAAGCCAAGCGTCCGAAAATGGGTAAAATCGTAGCCAAAGATAGTGACTTTGTAGTGATAACAAACGTCGATCCCTACGACGATGATCCGGCTAAAATTATTGAGGATATCGCAACCGGTGCCCGCTCAGCCGATATGGTCGATGAACAAAATCTGTTTTGCATTGAAGATCGTCGAGCCGGCATTCGCAAAGCCCTTAACCTAGCCAAAGCAAATGATATCGTTCTCATCACTGGCAAGGGTGCCGAGCAATCTATCGTCGTCGATGGCAAGAGTACGCCTTGGGACGATAGAAAAGTCGTCCGCGAAGAGTTGAAAAAAATGTCAAAATAATATAACATGCCCTTGCCATTAATATTAATACGATGCAAACTACTGGCTTAGTCACGAAATTAAAATCCTTTGGGCTGAAGGAAAAGGAAGCAAAGGTGTACCTTGCTTCATTATTCTTAGGTCCAACATCGGCTCAAAAAATTGCCGAGCAGGCCGCGGTTAACCGCGCCACTACTTATGTTGTGATCGAGCAACTCATCAAGCTGGGTCTGATGAGCCAAACCGATGAAGCCAAGCGAACAGTATTCACCGCCGAAGAACCAGCTGCTCTAGAACAACTTCTCCATCTACGCCAGAGAGAGCTAACTACCAAGGAACGTGAGCTAAAAGCCTTCTTGCCGCTTCTAAATGAAATCAGTCGTACCGACAAGACTACAGCACCAACTGTGAAGTTTTACAAAGGTACCGAGGGAATTATTAGTGCTCTCAACTATGCTCTGCGCAACAGCCAGCCGGATAGTGAAATACTTGGGATCTCGAACTATGATAAGGCGAGTCAGTATTTTTCGAATCGAGTCTTTAAGAGTAATCCAAAGCGTCTTAAAAAGAATATTTCTCATCGTCTCATCTACTCTTCTTCTACCAAATCATACCCTTCGAAAAAAGAAACCAAGCTCCAAACCTATCAAATTGATACCCCACTCAAAGCAGATATCACTATTTATGATAATTTTGTTTGCCTTGTCACCTA
>CAZCIH010000097.1:0-2553 GCA_964498855.1 uncultured Candidatus Saccharibacteria bacterium
TTCTCGGCCAGATGCAAGATAAAATTGGCCGATCTTTAGTACGAGCTGGCTTTCATCGGTTTGATAAGGTGGCGGATATGAAAACCGCCGTTATGACTGCCAGTCGATCGGCCCAGTCTGGTGGGACGGTATTGTTGTCGCCGGGTTGTGCGAGTTTTGATATGTACTCTAGCTATAGTGAACGCGGCAAGGCATTTGTAGAGGCAGTAAATCAGGTCAAATAGCGAAGTTTTAATAGCTCTTATGTTTTGCTATACTTGAGATATGAGTGAACATACAATGGCTCAGGATATGGGTGAAGCCCGAGATTATGCAAGCTTTGGCGGCGAAAATGCTGAATTAGCTGAAGACTTGCGTCAGCAGATTCGGCCGGAAAGTAGGAGTCCGCGAATTGATAGCCAAACTCATACAGATTATGTATCAAAAAAGACGGATAGTCTAACTGGCGAAAAGCCAAACTGGCTCACAAAGGCGCAAGAAGGGCTGGCAAAGATTTATGCCGATCAAGCCAGAGAGGAAGCAGCTGCCACAGACCCTAATAATTCTTCTGGGGAAGGGTTTTCAGGTTCACCACTTGACTCCCCTAGCGGTATTGCTATTCGCCGAGCTGAGACCAATCAGTCTCCAAACTCACCACCAGTAGTCGCACCAGAGGCAGATGATGCAGAGCAAGGCTTAGAAGACACTCCAGTAACTCCCACCCAGCCGCCCGAAGCATCTGAGCTTACGCCAAATCAAGGTGATAATCAGACCGACACAACAGGTACGAGTGAGCCCGAGCCACCCAATGAAGCTACTGCTTCATCGCCAGAGGAGAATCCGACAGATGATGCCGAAGGCTCAGCCACATCCGAAGCCGAACCTACTGACTCACCCAAGACTATCGAATATGGTGGTCGAAGGGTGATTTGGAGCGAGAGGAGAGAAAAAGCTCTCAATAATCCAAATTTTACCGAGGAGCAAAAGCAAGATTTTGTGACACGTTTTATTGATCATGATCAATCTAGCATCGCCCGAGGTAGTGTCGATCCGGAGACACTAGCTGAGCTTGGGCTAGATGCTGAGGGAAAGCCATTAGCTAATCCAGATGAAGTTGCTCAGGCTGAGGCGGCTGCGACTAATGCGGATGGCACTGGAGTAGAGGGTGACCCTGACGCAGGCACAGGAGATATACCTCCGGGTACATTTTACGATGGTGATACACCACCTGGCCCAGTAAATATTCCACCTAACCCAGAAAATAACCCAGACTCAGAGCCGCCTAACCCCGCAAATAATCCAGACTCAGAGCCTCCTGGCCCAATAAATGACCCAGATTCGGATCCAACAGTCAATAGACAGACTGATACTCGTCGTGGTAATCCAGGCGAATTTGGCCGTATTGTCAGGCGTGCAGCAGTTGAGATTTGGACTGAGCTTAGGGAGAGGCATTTACTAGAAAGAGCCAAGGGCGCATTTGATAATTGGCGCAATAACAGTCGCCGTCGTAGCGAGCGTCTTCGCCAGAGGTATGAAGCTGATGGTCGGCCGGATACTAAGTGGCAAAAATGGCGCGTTGAACACAAGGAAAAGTCCGAGGAGCGTCGAGCAGCCTTCTGGGATAAATGGCTGGGCACTAAGATTGGCCAGAAAGAAGATGAAAGATCGGGTGGGCGTGAAGGCCGGCGTAGGCTTATTGACCAGCCAGAAGAAGGTATGGATAGGGCTATTCGTTTGCTGGCTAATCTGCGCAATGACCAAGAGCGATTCCGTGGTATTGGCTTGCATCGCAATCGAGACAAAGTCCAACAGATAGAAGCCTCCTTTAGGAGTTTTGCTAGTCAAGAGGTGGCGAATACGGTATCTAGCATGATTGAAGAGAGACAAACCGAGAGAGCTGGGCACATGAGGGCGGCAGACATTATTAGGTCGGCTATGGCGCGATCAGAGGAGGAGAGCCACCTCAGTGGTGAGCCACTCGAAGCATATATGCAAGAGGTTAGTCAATCAGTCGCTTCTAAGGGTGAATTTGCTACTTTGAGCCACATTGCCGGGAAACATATGGATGAATACTTTAAAAATCCAAACAATCGAGATGAACTGGCGAAGGGGATTGCTATACTAGATACCATAAAGGCTTTGAGTGACGCACATGATGAAGGGCTGATAGATGACCGCGTGATACTAGACGTAAATCAGTTAACATACGAAGGTAAAAACCCTGATGAGATTATTGATGGGTTCAGCCAAACTATCACACCAGAAGAAGTCCAGGCCGCCACTATTGGTTCAATACTAGATATTATGCAGAAAGTGGATCAGACGCAAGCTGAGATGAAAAATACTTATCGCAAAAACGATGGTAAAATTCGCCAATACTTATCCAGCCCGCGTTGGAAAAAGGGCGTTGGTACAGTCATTGCAGGTGCTGGTACGATTGGTATGTTTACCATGGGTCCACTGGGGGCGGTGGTGGCATCGGGCGGTATTTTTATGGCTCGACAAAGTGGAATGCGTGAGCGAGTCGAGAATAGAGCAAATAAAAGAGCTGGCCAGCAGTCTGAATTAATCGGT
>CAZCIH010000098.1:0-2546 GCA_964498855.1 uncultured Candidatus Saccharibacteria bacterium
GATATCTTGCAGACTGCTGCGCCTGAGTTAAGTGATGATTTTTATGATCTTATACTACCGAGCTGCCGGTGTGGTTGCTAGCTTAGCACTGGTGATTTACACTCTCATTAATATTGCCCTGTTTAAATTAAGTGCACTTACACCTTGGGTGATTGTATTAACTCTAGCTGGTATTGCAGGCTTTATTTTGAGTGTTGGGATGGCGGTGGATGCAAATATATTGATTTTTGAGCGGATGCGTGAAGAAGTGCGTCACGGCAAGAGCCTGGCTGGTGGCCTGGAGGCAGGCTTTTCTAGAGCTTGGACTAGTATTCGAGATTCAAATATCTCAACTCTTATTACCTGTGTGATTTTGTATAATTTCGGTGCTCCAATTATCAAAGGATTCGCAGTAACCCTGGCGATAGGTGTTTTGGTCAGTATGTTTACAGCTATTACTGTGTCGCGTTCGCTAATGCAGCTTCTGATCAAGACAAAGTATGGTCAAAATTACAAAATCTATGGGCTTAAGGAGGGGGGCGAATGAATATTATCGGTCGGCGCAAGCTTTGGTTTGCTATCTCGCTGGGCCTCGTTATCCCCGGGCTGATTGCATTATTTATCTGGGGTCTTAAGCCAGGGATTGATTTTACGGGTGGTCAAGAGATGGAAATAAAGACCACTAGCTCTCAAGATAAAGTACGAAAAGTTTTAGAAGAGAATAAAGCTAAAGATATTACTATCACACCAAGCGGCGAGGGCTTACTCTTGATACGCTACAGTGACAAGGGGGCGGGGGACTCGGAGCAAATTCATCGGGCCATAAGATCCAGCTTGCAGAGTGTGGGGGCTACAGAAGTCTCCTTTTCATCGGTTGGGCCGGCAGTCAGTCGAGACATCACGCGTAATGCCATTATTAGTGTTCTGCTGGCATCATTAGCTATTGTGACGTATATCGCTTTTGCGTTCCGTAATACACCACCTCCAGTTAGTCCCTGGAGCTTCGGCGTAACGGCAGTCGCAGCACTATTGCACGATGCACTATTTCTACTCGGACTATTTGCAATTTTAGGTCATTTTTTCGGAGTTGAAGTTGATAGCTTATTTGTGACAGCAATTTTGACCGTTATTGGTTTTTCGGTACACGATACAATCGTGGTTTACGATCGTATTCGTGAAAATTTACGTCGATATAATAAGCCTTTTGAAGAAGTTGTCAACGATAGCATCTTGGAGACTTTATCGAGGTCAATTAACACATCAGTCACCGTAGTTATTACTTTGTTGGCTTTGTATTTATTTGGTGGTGAGTCGATCAAAATGTTCGTCTTGGCCTTATTGGTTGGTGTTATTTCTGGTACTTACTCTTCGATTTTTAATGCTGCACCACTGTTAGTTGTTTATAACAACTGGAAAATCAAACGAGCACAGAAAAAATAGCATAGTTTGTCAGTTTGTGGTCTCGGCCTTTTGAATTAAGAACCAGTTACAATGTAGTAGCCATCTTTGGCATCTTTATCGTCGCTGACTTCCAGCTTGGCTTTGAGTGTGAAGCTTTGTCCATCTGAAGTATAGATATATTTAATTTTGTTATCTTCAGTGCTGGCAGGGTCGTAATTAACAAACTTGATATATGGTGGGTTAGTGTATTGCAGTGGGTAGATGACGTTAATATCGTTTCCAGCTGGATATGCACCTTTTTCTTGTTTGTAAACTTCCAGGGCGGTACTAATTTCTTTTAGGTCATTTTTCCTTTGGCCATCACGACTAGTTGCTTGATCGCTAGTCGAACCAGAGGGGCTTGAGGTTATCGCTGGGGTCGAGGTCGGTAAGTTGACTGCAGCCGAGGGAGATTTAGAGTCGGATTTCCTGCTCATGTATCCAGCTACTGCAATTGCAACCATTATTAATATGACAATCACGATTATAATCAAGATTTTGTAGAAAGGTTTAGATTTTTTCTCTACAGTAACTGGGGCGCCACTAGGCTGAGAATGGGGTATCGTCTCCTGCCCTGGTTGATACTTAGTAGCTGTAGTTGTGCTAGACTTGTTAATCGATGGTTTAAATACAGACTGGTCAGGGATGGGGTGTAATAACGGCTGTTCAGCCGATTTGAGCTCGGCATCATCGATCGAGGATGGTAGCTCAGGCACGACTAATCGATGCAGTCGATCGCGCAGACGGCTTTTATAGCGTTGAGAGCCAGTATGGTCAATTTGCGCTACCGGTTGGGCCGATTGGCTTGATTCCAGGCCGATTGGCTTTCTCTTGATATTTGGATCGATTGGGGTGCCATCATCGGTGCGATAATACTTATGGACCTCACCGCAACCAACACAAAGATAGCCGACAACCGAAGGCGTCAGAGTATTATCGCAATTAGGGCACATTAAATCCATAGCAGATTATTCCTAGAAAAATTATAACATAAGCATTTTTTTTGAAAAATACTAAAAAAAAACTGTTGTAAAATATATAACTGATATTGTACAATCTTATTAAGCTTTTTTAAGTTATAAATAAAAATAAAGTAGTAAATATATCTATGTTAAATTTGTTCATAA
>CAZCIH010000099.1:0-2513 GCA_964498855.1 uncultured Candidatus Saccharibacteria bacterium
TGATCCAATTGATGGTAAACAGAGTAATATCAAGCGTTTGCGTGAGATTGGTGACGAGGGGGTGGCATTGCTGATGTGTGATAGTACTTCTTGTGAGCAGACTGGACATAGTCCAAGAGAGCAAGAAATTACTGATACGATTGATGAAATCTTTGTTCGCAATTATAACAAGCGAGTGATTATTTCATCTTTCTCCAGCCAGGTAAATCGTATGCAGATTATCATTGATGCAGTGGCTAAGGCTAAGCGCAAGCTAGTCATTGTAGGAAGAAGTATATTGTCAAATGCCGAGCTGGCAGTTAAATTTGGCTATATTAAAATTCCTGCCGGACTTGTCATTAAGGCTGGTGACATAAGCAAATATCAGGATAGCGAAATAGCAGTGCTCGCGACTGGTTCACAGGGTGAAGAGATGGCGGTCCTCAATCGGATGGGGCGTGGTGAGCATAAAGACATCAAGCTCAAAGCCAATGATGTGGTTGTGCTGAGCTCATCAATTATCCCTGGCAATGAGAAGGACGTTTACAACATGATCGATAATTTATTGCGCTGGGGTCCATATGTTTATCAAAATGGTCTGCGTGGTTTTGATGATTTAGGTATTTTACATACCTCCGGTCATGCTTATTATGATGAGGTCATGGAAATGATTAATATTATCCGACCCAAGTATTATCTACCGATTCATGGTGAAGTTCACCACATGGTTCATAATGCTGAGATAGCCAAAAGAAGTGGGGTGATTGATTCAAAAAATATTTTTGTGATCGAAAACGGTCAAACCCTTGAGGTTACCAAGCAGGGTGTCAAAGAGGGTAAGAAGGTTTCAGCCGGAGTCGTCTTGGTGGATGGCGCTGGTATTGGCGATGTCCAGGACGTGGTTTTGAAGGATCGCTTGGCGATGGCTTCGGAAGGTGTTTTTACAGCTATTGTGACGGTTGATAAAAAAACTGGTAAGCTCAGGACTAGCCCTGATATTATTAGTCGAGGCTTTATCTACATGAAAGATAATGAGGAGCTACTCAATAAATCACGACAGATAGTACGTAATATTTTTGAGAAGCGCGATGTCTCGGTACCGGCTAACTCACCGATTATCAAGACTCGTATGCGCGAGGAGCTTTCCAATTATCTCTACAAGGTAACGAAGCGTAACCCAATTGTTCTACCAGTTGTAATCGAGGTTTAGAATAGCTGGCTCTATCTATGGTATGACTACAGATTGATTCGACCACTAGACGACTGGAGTCTAAATAGTCTGGCATAAAGTTTATTAAGTTTGATTAGTTGCTTGTGATTGCCATGCTCGACGATTTGACCATTCTTGAGTACCAAAATTTCATCAGCATGCATGACGGTGCTCAAGCGATGAGCTATGATTAGGGCTGATTTGTCAGTCATGAGCTTCTTCAGTCCAGCCTGGACTAGTCGCTCTGACTCCGAGTCAAGTGCACTAGTAGCCTCATCGAGGATAATAAGCTGAGGATTTTTTAGAATTGCTCTCGCTATAGCGATACGCTGTTTTTGACCCCCAGAAAGCTTGATGCCCCGCTCACCGACCAGGGTCTGAAACTTCTTGGGTAATTCATTGATGAATTCATCGGCAAAGGCTTGGTGTGAAGCAGATATCACTTGATCGGTCTTAGCTCTAGACTTTGCCAGTTTAATATTTTCTTCAATCGTAGTATTAAAGAGCGCTACATCTTGCATCACCATACCCAGATGAGAGCGGATTGAGTCTTGAGTAAAATTCGCAATATCTTCACCATTAATGAGGATTTGACCCGAAGTCGGTGCATAGAATCGTAGCAATAGCTTGGTGATAGTACTTTTGCCGACGCCCGATGGTCCGACTAAAGCTAGAGTTTTGCCACCCTCGATCTTGAAGCTAATGTTTTTTATAGCATCCTTCTTGGTATTGGGATAAGTGAACGAGACATTTTTAAACTCGACTGAATAAAGTCTGAGCAATTCTTCGGCATCTGGACTGTCGGGCAAGCTTGGCTTAGTCTCGAGTACTTCGACTAAGCGACCGGTAGTTGTGTTGGAGCGGTCAGACTGATTGATAAACCGCCCCAGGGTGTAAATACGATTCATGGCCTGTTGGATTAAAAGAATATAGAATGCGACATCACCTGGGCTAATCTGGTGATTAAAAGCGTTGATGGCCAGAGCCAATATCACACAAGTAATGAATATATTGTTGGTAATATCACGCCACAAAATAGAGTGAAACCAGATTTTATTGGTCTGGTAAGAGTATTCTTGGCTACGATTGACGGATTGCCTAAATTTTTTGGCAATTACATCAAACGAGCCGATTGAGCGAATGGTTGAAATATGAGTGAAGCTTTCGGTAAAAATACCAAAAGACTTTTCGCTTTCCTTCGATTCCTTGAGGTTGATTGGAAGGGCTCGTCGACTCGTCTTAACAGTAATGATGGTATTGACTGCGATTAGTACCAAGAGTAGGCCACCAATAATGGGGATTTTGATTAAGAAGATGATTGATA
>CAZCIH010000100.1:0-1272 GCA_964498855.1 uncultured Candidatus Saccharibacteria bacterium
GCGGCGGCCACGTCGGGGCGGTCGCCGGCACCGCCCCCACCGGCCGGTGGCGCGCTGTAGTGGATAGCGTTATCAATCAGGTTCATCACTACCTGACGAGTCTTATCTTCATCCAGACTCATCGGCACTATCTTCTGCTTTGGCGGCACATAGCTCAAGTGGACATTCTTGCTCGCGGCCATACTCTTAAGCCCGTTGACTTCACCGCCCACAAGCTCAGTCATATCAATCTCACGCGTATCGATGAAAAACTTACCAGCGTCCATCCGGCTGACATTAAGCAGATCACTAACCAGTCCGGCCATACGATTGGCACTATCGAGTGCCTGACCAAGAGGCTCGAGCTGAGATTTATCCACTCGCCCAAAATCGCCATCGAGCACCATCGAAATATAGCCTTTGGCGGTCGTCAGCGGTGTACGAAGCTGGTGAGAGGCCATCGAAATAAATTCATCTTTAGCCTTATCGAGCTCCTTGAGGTTGGCATTAGCGACCCGCAGCTTCTTGGTCGCCAAGTCGATTTTAGCCTGCAAGGTTTCATTGAATCGCTCAATCTCAGCGTAGCTTTTGGTATTTTGAATGGCAATGGCTAGCTCATCGGCAATAATACGCAAGACTTTTAGGTCGGTATCATTATATATATCTCCCGAAAGCTTATTGCCCAGCAGCAGGTAACCAACAAATGCTTCGGAGGTGCGCATAGCTAGGCTCATGCCAATATTGTATTTATCCATAATCTCCTTGCGCTCACCGCCACTTAAATCATCAGCCACGATCTGCGAACGAGAAAGCTTCTTGAGGTCGGCTAATTTATACTGGATATTTTTCGCCGTTGTCACCTGACCCTGGAAATAGATACTTTTTTCACTAACCACCACGATATCAACACTCGACAATCGCAACTGAGTCGCTAGCTCGCGCATCACTTCTTTTACTAGCAGATCGAGGCGAATTTCCGAAGCCAATATCCGTCCCATCGAGTTGATCACCACCTGCGGGTCATATTTGTCACGATAGAAGACCTTGTCGGTAATTTTCTCAAAAAACCGCCGCAAGGGCTGAAAAGTGAAAGCCAGTATAACCGCTATAGCCGTAAAGATAGCATACTGGACGTTTTTACTTAAATTATTAGTTAATAATGCAATCACCCTGAATGCAATAAAGCCATATAGCGTAGAGATAGCTATGGTTGCAAGTATATAGGCTACCGAACGAGCCACTACAGCTCTAATATTAAAGAGTTTCTGTGTAATGATTGAATATCCAATAATA
>CAZCIH010000100.1:1282-2363 GCA_964498855.1 uncultured Candidatus Saccharibacteria bacterium
GAGAGGGCTCAACACAACTAATGTGGAAGATTTAAAAACTAATGGCAGGATAAAGTTCGTTGCAGGCGTAAGTGCATATAATATTATTGCGCCCAACAACAATGACTGGGCTTGGGCTTTTTCTATACCTCTGCTTCTTCTGTAGCGCCTAATAACCGATACAACGCCCCCGACTACAAACCACACCGCATGACATAAAAACAATACCATTCCTGGCCCTGGTACAGGGGTTAATGAATTGGCTTTACCAGTGACTACTCCACTAAACAATAAGGGGCTCAAGCTAATAATCATCACTAAAACCGAGTAGCCCATTTCAATCTTTACACGAGTTGACAACCTAAGTGGCTTGTTGGGAAAAACTTTAGTTAAAAAATAGAAGCTAGTATTCTCTAAAACAACTGACAACATCACTAATCTCATCATGATTAGCACATTGAACTCAGAGCTTATGGAGAAATACGTCAATAATGTCCAAAGTGTTAGCGCGGCCATGAGAACGAAAAATACTCTACTAGTAGCAGATCGAATATTCTTCACTAGAACAGCAATGCCTATAATCACATTTGTAATTAAAGAAATAGAAAGTATTGCTACTTCGAGCATATTACTTCAAGACCCTCATGCTGCTTGGTCCGTAAATAAAACGGCCAGATTCAAAATTATTTTCCAAAATAATCTCCTTGGATGCATAAGCTACAGCCAGGCCAGCTAGAGCCGCCGCACTACCAAGCTGCGGCCAACTCGGCAGAGTGACCCCGACTTCACTAAGTGATTCCAACATTCTAGGGGGTATGTTCTCTAGGCCTACAAAATATTTCCCAATAATTTTACCCAGTTCATTACGATCTTTAAAATCATCATTTTTCACCCGTTTTATAATGTCTTCAGGAAGTAAATTATGAAAAATATGCATCTCTCTCTTGTCATACCTCTCTATATCAAGCAAAACATCATCCCCATCATCGGTCGCCATGACTACCGGCAAATGTTGCTCTAGAGCATATTCTCTTATCAATATCTTCATCTTAAGGTCATCCATTTCGTCAATGATAATATCAGGCTTAATACTCTCTATAAT
>CAZCIH010000101.1:0-2332 GCA_964498855.1 uncultured Candidatus Saccharibacteria bacterium
GGACTGACGGTGATGGCAATACTGGTATCTCATCAGAGTTTAGCTTTACTACTTCACCGGCACCACAAATACGTGAAGTAAGTGCAAACGATGTAAATATTACATCAGCTAATATAAGTTTCACCTCAGTTGATGCAACTGCGGTCAAGATATTATTTGGTAAGTCGGATGGTTTTGGTGGCTTGAAGCAGATTAATACTTCAACTGCTCAATCTAGCTATACTCAAGCTTTGACGGGCTTAGATGATGGCACTAAATATTTCTATAAGCTCAACCCAATCGATAGCGATGGCAATGAATATGATGGCAATGTCTATGCATTTACAACACCAGCTCGTCCACATATAACAAATTTACGCTTCCAGCCGGTCGAGGGTGAGCCGACCAGCACTCAAAAAGTGACTTGGACGACAAATGTGCCAGCTACTAGCCAAATTAGCTATGGAGTGGCTGGGGCTGATACTCAGGAAGTGCTTGACTCAGAGCTTCGAACTGAGCATGAGCTTGTGATGCGAGGCTTAATTGACGATAGTGAGTACACTCTGACTGCTACCTCGCGTGATGGTAATGGCAATGTGGCCACCTCTGATCGTCAGGCGTTCCGTACGGCCCTAGATACTAGACCACCGAAGGTTGTCAGTATTAATGTCGAGCCGAGCGTTAAGGGCAGTGGGGATGAGAGTCGGGGGCAGCTGGTTGTATCTTGGAAGACAGATGAGCCGGCTACTAGCCAAGTAGCATATGGGGTTGGCAATAGTAATGACTTGAGCAGTAAGACAGTCGAGGATGCGCGTCTGACGACAGATCACGTGGTGATAGTATCCGATCTGTCTACCTCACAAGTCTATAGCATCCAGGCAATTGCCAAGGATAAGTCAGGTAATACCTCGTTGTCACAGCGCCGGTCAACGATTATAGGCAGAGCAAATGATAGTATTTTTAATATTATCTTCACAGCATTACAACAAATATTTGGCCTAAAAAATGATGGAGCGGAGTAAAGATGGCCGATGATGTACTTATAAAACTTGAGAATGTGAGCAAAAGCTTCTTTGCGCAACAGCGTGAAACGAAGATCTTACGCGACGTTAACATTAGCATTAAGCGCAATGCATTTACCATTATTTATGGTCCTTCGGGCAGTGGTAAATCGACATTATTAAACACGATTTTTGGACTAGAAAAACCGACCTCTGGCCGTGTCCTAATCGGCGGATTAGACATTTATGGCCTCAATCAACAGGATAGAGCGTACTTTAGATCCCAGTATATGGGTATGGTGGCCCAATCAAATTATTGGATACATAGTTTGAACGTTTTGGAAAATGTGGCCATGCCCTTGTATTTGAGTGGAGTCGAATATAAACCGGCTCTGACGAAGGCTAAAAAGTATTTAGAGCAAATTAATATGGCGCATTTTGCCGGCGAAATGCCTGGCTCACTGTCTGGTGGCGAGCAACAACGTATTTCGATGGCTCGGGCTCTGGCCGGTGATCCGTTGATAATTTTAGCCGATGAGCCAACCGGTAATCTCGATACTGGTAATGGTGATATGATTATGAATTTGCTGGCAAACTATCGCCACTCTCAAGGCAAAACGGTGGTATTGGCAACCCATAACTTGCAGTACTTAGTCTTGAGTGATGAGCAGATTTACGTTAAAGACGGGGTCGTCACACAGACCTCTGGTGATTACAAGACACCGGCTGATGTTTTGTCGCGAATGTGGCAACAAATTGATGATGGCAAAGGCAAGAATAATGCCAGAAAGACTGTATTATGAATAATGATGTAAAAATTACAACGAAATCTATCAGAAGAAAACCTGTCAAAACCCGTGTTTTACTACGCTTAGCCTTGCGAAACTTGAGTTATAAAAAATTACGCACCAGTCTAACGGTGGCGGGTGTCGTGATTGGTATCGGCGCCATGGTATTTTTACTGTCTCTAGGCTTTGGTATGCGCGATCTGGTATCTAAACAGGTGATAGGTAATTCCTCGGTCAAGACGATCGACGTAACTTCTCCTAAGAGTAGTGTTTTGGTAATTGATCAAACTGCTCTTAATCAGATAAAGTCAATACGAAATGTAACTTCGGTTGCCACTACCTATTCGTTTGTAGGTGATATGAACTATCAAAACTCCAACACCACCTTGGCTGTATTTGCTGCTTCCAAGGAGTATTTAGAGCTATCTAAGTTGCGACTACAAGCTGGAGAGCTTAGCATGCTCGATGGTAATGAGGCTTATATAAATACAACTGCCATCAAGGCAATAGGCTTTAGTGATCCATCCAAAGCAATTGGCCAGACGGTGCGAGTCAAAAGCGAGA
>CAZCIH010000102.1:0-2316 GCA_964498855.1 uncultured Candidatus Saccharibacteria bacterium
TATTACCTGTTACATCAATTTTTTTAACAGTGAAGAAGTTGGATAAAAATATCCACCAGAATATAAAACTGATGATTAGAAGATAAAAAATAGGTCGCACAATATTTCGGACAGGCAGTGGTTTTTTCGGCTCACTATAACGTGGTCGATACGTCACAGTTGCTGAATTGCGCACATTTCGTCTAGCTTGACGTGGCCTCACCTACCTACTCCTTCACTCTTTGCGACTGACTGCACCACTCTAGCAAGAGCTAGGGCTGCATCTTGCTTGTAGAATTTATGTATACCTTCGGCTAAGTATTGCTGAGCTTCTTGATTTTGCAAAATATTGTCAATCTCAGAAGCTAGCCTTAGGCCTGTCAAATCTTTTTGCAATAGCACTCGAATAACCCCCGCTCTACCTAATGCTCTCGCATTTTGCGCCTGATGATCTTGGGTAGATGTTGGTAAAGGAATTATAATCGAGGGCTTGCTCCAAGCTGCTAAATTAGTCAGAGCATTTGCACCAGCTCGCGACACCACCACATCGGCTAATGAGTAGGCTAATCCCATTTCTGTCTTCAAGAAGCTATATGGTCGATAGCATTTCTTCTGGCCGTCTGGAAGGCGGTTTGCCAAAAACCTTGCTCGCTCAATATCATGCTCCCCTGTCTGGTGAATTATATTATATTCCTTACTCAGCAGTTCTAAATTATCGAAAATCACCTTATTTACTCCCTGAGCACCCTGTGAACCACCAGTGATAAATATATTCGGTTTTTTTTCGGCTAACTTAAAAAATACCTTGGCTGACTTCTTATCCCCGGCCAAACTAGTACGTGGTATTGGCGAACCAGTATATATCAGATTCTTGTAACCAAGTTGACGATAAAATTCCAGTGGAAAGCCAACGGCGATCTTAGCGGCAAATTTAGCTAGAAATTGATTCGTCATACCAAAGGTCAAATCCGACTCGTGAATCACCAGAGGCAAATGTAGCCGACGGGCCGCAATCCCTACCGGTAAACCCACATAGCCCCCCTTAACAAATACTACATTGGGCTTAAAATCACGTAATACTTTGTGAGCCTTAATAATCCCGGCATTAAAGCGAAAAAAATCCTTAGTATTGAGCCAATTAGTTTTCATATCAAGTGTAGCTTGGACAAGCGAACGATTATAGCGCCTAAATTTACCGGCTGGAATTTGCACATGCTTTAATGAAGCCCCATCCAGTACTTTGACTTCTAGAGAGCTCCCGGACCCGATAAAAAGAATTTCAACACTCTTATCTAACGACTTTAACTCGTCGAGCATCGCTAGGATTGGGGCGATATGACCGGCGGTCCCCCCGCCTGATACTGCTACTCTCATGAATGGCCTCTTTATAAGTGTATTTCGATATATTTTGCAAGATCCCGACCGCACCAAGCAAAGCTAACAAGCTAGTACCACCATAGCTAATAAAAGGCAATGGTACTCCTGTTAGAGGGATTAAATTTAACATCGCAGCGATATTGATAAAAGCCTGTATGCCGATCCAGGTAGTAATACCGATGGCGACCGATCGGCCAAAACCATCCGGTGCATAACGACTTATTCGCAAGCCTCGATAAACCAAACCGCTAAATAACATTATAACTGTCGCCGAGCCCAAAAAGCCAAATTCCTCCCCAATAATTGCAAAGATTGAGTCATTGGTCGACTCGGGTAGGTAGCCATAGGCCTGCAAAGTCTTCCCCAGTCCTTTGCACAAAATACCTCCTCTACCAAGTGCGATTAATGCTTGGTTAATATGATAGCCAGTGCCAGACATATCCTCCTTATGATTAATAAAAGTCAAAACTCTAGCTAGACGATAAGGGAACATTGCAATGATCAGAACAGCACCAGCCACCAATGAAGCCAGACTCACTCCAAACAACCACAGTGGCACCCCCGAAACGAGAAATATTGCTAAGCATGACCCAACTAAGACCATCGCACTACCCATATCCTTCTGCATAATCATTACCAATGCCGATATTAAAGCTAGAATAATCATAAACGGAATCAAGCCGGTTGAAATTCGATTGAGCCCCTCACGATTTTTCTCTATCCAGGAAGATAAAAATAAAATTACACCAAGCTTAAAAAACTCAACTGGCTGAAAACTAATAAACCCTATCTTGACCCAACGTGTTGCTCCTTTAGTGCCAATAGAAAACTGTGGAATAAGTACCAGGAACATAAGTATTATTGAGCCATAAAATAGCCAAGGAGCCAGCTTGCGCCAGTGATGATAGTCAACCTTGCTAGCCAAAAACCAAGTTGTAAGACCGAGGCACAAACTAAACA
>CAZCIH010000103.1:0-2306 GCA_964498855.1 uncultured Candidatus Saccharibacteria bacterium
TGTTACCTCTACATTCAATCAGTCAGCTTATCGCTTATTTGCAAATACTGATAGTGCAGATGTTGGCTCAGCCTTAGCAGCGACTGATAATTCGGCCACTGTTCCACAACAAGGGACAGCCTTTCGTTTGCGTATGAATTTGCATATTGGCAATAGCGACCTATCACAAAACACGCAGAGCTTTAAATTGCAGGTAGCAGCCAGAGGTGGAGATAATTCATGCGATACCTCGTTTAGCGGTGAGACTTATGCCGATGTGTCACCTTCATCAGGAGTGATCAGGTTTTATGACAACTCAGGTGTAGCCGATGATGCAAATCTCACAACTAATGCCAATGACCCTGTTCATAGTGGCCATACCACCAACGCACAAACATATAACGAAGCAAACTTTTTTGCCAATAGTACGGCCACCATAACCAATGGTAATGACGGATTGTGGGATTTTGCACTGGTTGATAATTCAGCCCCAAATGATACAAATTATTGCTTTCGGGCAGTCAAAAGTGATGGCAGCCTGCTTGATACATACACTGTCATTCCTCAGATTACGACCTCGCCAGTCGGAACTATTTCTATTTCCAGCCCAAATGCTTATCGCACCTTCCAGCGTAATGGTAGCGACCAGGCCAATATTGCACTGAGTGGTAGCTACACAGGCTCACCAACCACCATAGAAGCACGCTTTAACGGTGGTAGTTGGACGACAATCGATGCCGCACCAAGTGGCGGGACATATTCGGCTACATTATCCAATCAAGCCACCGGACAAGGTGCCCTTGAGGTACGTTTTAGTAATGCCACTTCGATTACCGCCAGCCAAAATTATATTGGTATAGGGGATATATATGTTATTGCTGGCGATAGTAATGCGTCTGGGCTTGGGTCTAGTTCACGAACTTATTCTCACGCCACCCTTAAAGCCTCTATGTTTAAAAATAACAACTCTTGGGGTGAACTAACGGATCCAACTGACAGCTCAACTGGCCAAAGCTCTGCCAGGGCCAGCTATGATACTCAGGTAACTGATGCCAGTACAAATAGAGGCTCGATTTGGCCATTACTAGCGACGAAGATTATGGCCGACCAAAATATACCCGTAGCATTTGTACCGTCTGCCAGATGGGGCTCAACCATCGGAGGTACACCTGCCCTGATCAATAACTCTAACTGGAGACGTTATGACTCCAGCCCCACTAATAGCGCCAACTTATACGGTGATATGTGGACCAAGATAAGTTCGGTGGGTGGCAGTGTGAAGGGAGTGATATTTTTTGAAGGTGTTAATGATATCAATAACATCTCAGACGCGCAGAGAGCAAATTACAAAAGCCAGCTTAATGAATTTATAAATGATGTTATGACCGATTTTGGCGTAAAGACCACGTTCCCTTTGCCGGGAGACTGCGACCCAGCTCTATATTATTGTGATATTACAGAAGGCTTTGACAACGTTCGAGAGGTAATTCAAGAAGTTTGGAGTGAAAATAGCAATGTTATACCAGGCCCTGCTTTGTATGATATTGACAAAACTGACCCGTTAGGCGATGGCGTCCACTACTTGGCAAGTGCCAGCCAACAGACAGCAACAGATAGGTTATGGCTATCTCTAAAGAATGCTTACTATGGCTCTGCTGACTCTCGCGGTCCTAAGATTTCAACTGCAAAGTACAATGCAGCTAAAACTGATGTATATCTGACTTTTACCGATGCTAGCTTACCAATTTTACCTGCCAGTGGTGCCGAAGGCATTAGAATATATGACAATGGTTCGCAGGCAACAATTTCTAGTGTAACTAGAACAAGCAATGATACGCTCAAAGTTTCACTCGCTTCAGCGGCTAGCGGCACAATTACAGTATCGATCTGTGAATACCGTGATTGTTATGGGCAGACTGTTATCACAGATAGCAGCGCTGATCACCTGCCAGTCGAAAATGTCCGTGGTATGGCTACGTCCTTGCTCTCTGACAGTACTGCTCCCACCGGTACTATCTCCATCAATGGTGGAGCAGCCACTACCACCTCCCAAAATGTCACCCTGACTCTGTCTGCCACTGATGATATTGATCCCGCTGGTAGTCTGCAAATGATGGTCAGTAATGCTGCAGATTTCTCCGGTGCCTCCTGGGAAGCATACAACACTTCCAAAGCTTGGACACTGAGTAGCGGTACTGGCACTAAGACTGTTTATGTTAAGTACAAAGATAGTTCTAGCAATGAGTCTGGTTCATACAATGACACTATTACCCTCTCTGACAGTACTGCTCCCACCGGTACTATCTCCATCAATGGTGGAGCAGCCA
>CAZCIH010000104.1:0-1154 GCA_964498855.1 uncultured Candidatus Saccharibacteria bacterium
GGCCGACAAGGCAGCCTTTTACCTAACAATTATAGCTATTGTGAGCGCTCTAGTGACTTTTGCTTATTGGCTTGTAGCTAAGGATGTATCTTTTGCACTCGAGCGAATGGTGACGGTATTAGTTATTGCCTGTCCGCACGCCCTTGGTTTGGCAATACCGCTGGTAGTATCAATCTCAACCACTCTATCTGCTCGCAATGGACTTTTGGTACGAAAACGCCTGGCACTTGAATCTGCGCGCCAGCTAGATTGGGTGTTATTTGATAAAACTGGCACTTTAACCCAAGGTGAACACCGTATAACGAATATTTGGCCTGCAAATGGCTATAGTAGTGAAGATATTTTACGTCTGACAGCCAGCCTTGAGCAGAAAAGTGAACACATAATAGGTAAAGGCATTGTGTATCAGGCGGAAGAACAGAAACTAACACTAGATAAGGTTAATAATTTCATAGCGGTGCCTGGGCTAGGTGTTAAAGGTACGCTTACGGACGGTAAGTCTTATATTGTCGCAAGCTCTCGTTACATCCGGGAGAATCAGCTCAAGGTGCCCGCAAGTATCATCAAAGCTGTTGCAACGGCTAGCGAAGAAGGAAAGACAGAAGTATATTTGATTTCAAAAAATACTATCATCGGTGCAATCGCGCTGGCGGATAAGTTGCGACCAGAGAGTAGGCAAGCCATTAAAGCACTTCGTGCAATGGGAGTAAAAACTGCCATGATCACTGGTGATTCAGAGACTGTGGCAACAAATATTGCAAAGCAATTGCACCTGGATCAGACATTAGCGCAAGTTCGTCCGGAGGAGAAAGCTCAAAAGGTTGAGCATATGCAAAGTAGTGGTGCTAGGGTTGCATTTGTTGGGGATGGAATTAATGATGCGCCAGCTTTGGCGAAAGCTGATATCGGCATTGCTATTGGTGTAGGTACAGATATAGCTATTAAGTCGGCTGACATTGTATTGATTAAGAGTAATCCGGATGATGTAGTTAAGGTGATCCAGCTATCAAAAGCGACTTATCGCAAGATGCTTCAAAATCTTGCTTGGGCGACAGGCTATAATATTATTGCTATTCCTTTGGCGGCAGGGATTTTGTATGGTGCAGGAGTGATGCTCTCCCCAGCAGTTGGTGCCGTGCTGATGTCTGCTTCGA
>CAZCIH010000104.1:1164-2305 GCA_964498855.1 uncultured Candidatus Saccharibacteria bacterium
GCTCAATTACTAAGAAAGGTGCAATTGAAGTAGGAGATGGATTTACTTAGAGCTTTCCCGAATTGGCTAAAACCCATTTAGCACGAAGTGCTGAACCAAACCCCACCAGTGGCAGTATATTTAGATTGTTGTTTTATTTGCTATCATTAATCTATGAAAACAATCCCTTCAGAAGCAGATATTACAAAACTGATAAAAAACAATGAATGGATGATGGATGTATTGCGAGCAGCTGAAGAGCTAAATTTGCATGATTGGTGGATTGGTGCAGGATTTTTACGAAATCGAATTTGGGATTTTATCGAGGGTAAGGATTTTACTCCATCAAGAGATGTAGACTTAGTCTACTTTGACTTAGATAACTTGAGCCCTGAGGCAGACTGGGCTCTTGATAAAAAAATGAATTCTAAATATCCATTTGCCCAGTGGGAGATTCGTAATCAAGCAAGAATGCATTATAAGAATAAATTTTCTCCGGCCACATCTACCGCTGACGGTATATCTCGTTGGATCGAGACAGCCACTTGCATAGCTGTAAGGATTAAAAACGACAAGTTAGACTATCTTTTTTGCTATGGTACAGGTGATTTATTTAACCTAATTGCTCGACCCACTCCATACTTCAAGAATAAAGATGAAATCAGAATATTTTACAATAGGCTCGAAGCAAAACAATGGAGACAAAAATGGCCTAACTTAAGAGTAATTACTGAGGAATTGTGATTTTCCTATTTCAGCTTTAGTTACAATAGTCAATAGCGTTGAAGTTATCAGTAGATTAAAGTATAATAACGTCTTACCCGGGTGATTAGCTCAGTTGGCTAGAGCGTCTCGTTTACACCGAGAGGGTCGGGGGTTCGAGTCCCTCATCACCCACCATTTACTTAAAAAGCCGAAGATTTCCAAGAATTGATCCAGCAATTCAATTATGATTTTTTATATTTAATATTTATTACTGACACTCAACATGGCAAGGCAAGATAAATATTTAGAGAGACTAAAAGAACATTTAGACCAAGGTGAGATTGTGCAATGCTCAGTTTTGGGTGCCTACGAAACGAGCATGAAGGGAGGCGGTATTCGAAATGGTATTTTTGTTGCCACCAATAAAAGATTATTATTCTATTCTAAGAAACTCGCT
>CAZCIH010000105.1:0-2231 GCA_964498855.1 uncultured Candidatus Saccharibacteria bacterium
AATCTTTTGAATCACCACCAAAAACGGTGTCAAGATCAATACCATCGGTGCTATTCTGCACTAGCTTACAATAATAATCTTTTTTACCAGGTCGACCAGATAGGGATGTTTCGCTACAACTAGACGAAATATTGTTTGCCGTATGGACTGGCGAGGCATCACCATTGGTGCCACCATTCGCACTCGGCATAATAAAGTAGGTCTTAGTCATCAAGCTTTTGTTGCTATCGAAGCTATTCGGACCCACACTTATGTCTTTAGGGTTAGCCGTGTCGTTTGGCTTCCAATACACGAAAGTTAGCTCAATGCCAGCCGGCTTATCCCAGCTTGAGGGATCAGAAAGTGAAGGGTAGGTTGGGCTCGGCGGCGCAGACGATGGCTTTTTATCAGTAGTATTGCGTTTTGACCAGTAGAAATTTAGATGATCCGCCCAAGACGTGTTTCCACCTCCGCCGTCGGGAGCTGGCTGACCAGCCATATAAACTGCAGCCGTCTTGCTCTCATCTTTATCCGCCTTGCCCTCTATATCACCCGATTTTCGGGTGATTGTCAAACAAGTCCAACCATATTGATTGGTGCTATCTAGCATGTAACTCTCGCAGTTATTAATCTCCAGACCAGAATCTTTATTCAATCTCGATAATGCATCCTTTATACCAGCTTCGGCCGCTGTAAATGCTCTATTACTCTGATCTGAATCACTAGCTTGACGTTGTTCGCGCAATGACAACGCCGTTAGTGCCACTACTAAGACAACAAAAAGCAAGGCAAAGGCTACCGTCACAATCAGAGAAGCAACGCCTCTTTTGCTACTTTTACTCCTAAACTTTTTTGATAACTGTTTTCTTACTAACATATCTCGGTTATGCTTTAATAGAATTATATCATCTCAATTTATAAATACAATCACTAACTACCGCCTCGTGCATTGACCAGTGTGGTAAAACTAGTTTCATCATAAAATGGATCACTCACACCAGAAGAAGTACCTTTAGTAACACTAATATCAATCCTTACTGCTGTACCATATGGCAATTCAGGGCTGGTTACTGTAGTTGCCCCGCTATAGTCTCTGACGATTTTTGTGAAGACTAAATTGGTTACTGACATACTATCTGCAGTCATCTGACGAGTAGTAGTTGGTGAAGCCGAACAGCCTGTCTCTGTAGTGGCATACCCTTCTCGTATAACCGCTGCGGTCTTTGGCGGGTCAGAGTAAGGGTTAGGCGGACGTAAAAAATACTTCACACTGCCCTCAGTGGGTGACTTAGTCGTCAAACAAATGCTCGTGGTCGGTGATGAAGTAACCGTCACAACACTAGCCAGCCTAATATCGTTACTCATCTGATCCACCACAGATCGAGTAGCTTGCTGAGTCTGGCGCGCAAAGGCAGCTTTATTGTATATCCTCATCACTACAATAAATGCCGAAACGGCGATCATTAGCACAAAGGTAAAGTTCACCACAGCAAAAAGTAGCTCAATTATAGTGTAACCTTGGGCCGGGAGTCTTTTACTTGTGGAAAATTTTTGCTTCTTCATTAGTGATCAATTAATGCGTTAGTTAGATAATTCGTTACTTCTATCTTTTCACTTTTACCACTTGCACTTGTCCAAGTTACCTTTGTTGTCACTGTCACCGAATCAGTCCCTGTATAGTCGCATTTAGTGAGCTTGGCCTTATTTTCGAATTTATATGGGGTAACTTCTCCAATTCCATCTTTCAACTCAAAGTCATATGCATCCGGTTTAATATAAAAGCTCTCGCTTTCAGTACCTGGACAACTTGGGCCAGTCGTGATATTCATATTAAAAGGAGGATCTTCAAGCTGGTCTAACAGATTTGGACTACCCTCGACACTCGACCAATAGACACTATTCCGATAAGCTCTTATCCCCTCAATCTGGTAGTTTGTGTAGAATTGAGCCTGGGTACGCATTCGAGCATCGACCGAGCTACGATTAGCACTAATAGCCCCCTGAATAGCAACGGCGATAATCACACTAATAATAACAAGTGCGAAGACTACTTCAATCAGGGTATCCCCCCTGCTAGATTTTGCTACCCACCTCTTTTTTAATGTTTTTATCATGGCATCTCCGCAGTGACATTTATCGGATTTGTCATGTCAAATTTAAGGGTCGCAAACTTTTCAGTGGGGTTATTTCTATCTTGAATTTTGATAGTCATAGCTGTTGTGTGGGCACGGGTATAATTACTATAGTCTGAA
>CAZCIH010000106.1:0-2223 GCA_964498855.1 uncultured Candidatus Saccharibacteria bacterium
TCTCTACCTCAGTGGCCTAACCTCCGCCGAAGGCCTTGAGCTCCCAGACAATATTAGTGGTAGGCTCAGCCTCAATGGCCTAACCTCCGCCGAAGGCCTTGAGCTTCCAGACAGTGTTGGTGGTGGTCTCGACCTCAGTGGCCTAACCTCCGCCGAAGGCCTCAAGCTTCCAAACAATATTGGTGGTATTCTCAGCCTCGACGGTCTAACCCCACAAGCTCGACAAAACCTACGTCAGAGCCGACCCGATCTAGCATATAAAATACGACCTAACCCATGACCACACCAGAAGAAATAATTATGAACAATGTAAAAAATGGCATTTTACTCCTCGTCTGGCTTGAAAAACTTCCGTAAACCTGCTACCATGGGCTGATTATGGCAAAGAAAACCGCTCGAGGTATAGTAGTGCTCAAGAATTCCAAGACAGGGTCACTTTACTATACAAGAAAAAATTCAACTAAAACGCCGGATCCAATCAAACTTAGAAAATATGATCCAGCTACTCGTCAGGTTGAGACATTTGTCGAATCCAAAGTCAAGCTCGGCTAGTTGACTAACCCGCCAGAGGGCTAGATAATTGAGTAGTAATGGATTGTTTGACTACCTGTGCTAGCAAGTAAGAAATATATCTTGATTAGTTTGGTTATTTTATTATCATTGGCTGTTTTTGGTGTGGGATCGGTCCTAGCTCAGAGCAATGATAGTCAAACCAGCTCAAGTCCGCAAGACAAGCAAGGTCTCAATCAAGAGCTAGAGCAACGACGTCAACAAATCGAGCAGGAGAATAAGCAAAAGCTTGATGAGCTTAAACAGCAAGCTAAAATTAAGCAAGATCAAAAAGTGGCCACATTGTGCCAAAAGGTGCGCGCAAAAATAATCACAAAACACGAGCACATCAAGGAGATCACTGAAGCGATCGCACAACGGACGAATTTGCGAGTTGAGAGGGCTAAGGGCTTTGTTGCAAAAAAAGAACTGAAAGTGGAAAATTATGATAGCCTACTCAAGGATGTCGAAGCGAACCGACAAGTGGTGATAAATGCAAGGTCAGAGATAGTCTCCGCTACTGCTGCTTTTGATTGTCATAGTAGTAATCGCAAAGAGCAAGAGGCTAATGTCAAAGCTAAGGTGAAAAGTTATATGTCGGCAATAGAGTTATACCGACAGTCAGTCAGGAATTTGTTATTGGCTGTAAAATCAGCGGCCAAGGCTCAACTGCCATCATCTTCGGTGAACCAAAGTGCTTCTGAGGTGGCTAGATGAATAGGGCAATATCACGTCAGTCCGGTATAGTCATCGTGGAGCTGGTACTTGCAGCGGTTATTTTGCTATTTATTGGTGGAGCACTGTGGTACGCCAATCAACATCCCTCGAAGACCGATCAACTCACCACTGTCACGGTGGAGCCATCGTCTTCGATCTCACCTACTGTTAGTCAAATCTCATCAATTGATGATATTGACAAGAATATTCGGGAGCTAGATGCCGAATCGACATCGACACTCGACGATGATCTCAACTCGGTCGATGAAAGTTTGCAGAATCTTTGATATTTCTTGGTTAGCTGATACAATGTGACCATGAAAAAATATCTACCAACCATCATCGTGGCTGTGATTATTGTAGCGGTGATAGGCTTTGTGGTTTGGGCGGCATCATCTTCGAAAAATGACAGCTCACCAACCGAATCGACCAAGAGCGAAGATAGTGTAGTAGCCAACGATGAGCAGAAGAAGCAATTAGCCCAAGGCTGGAACCAAGGCAATGCAAGTGCCAAGGTGGTGCTGACTGAGTTTGGTGATTTTCAGTGTCCAGCATGTGCCAAGATAAATCCACTCATCAAAGATCAACTACTACCCAAATATCAGGAGAAGGTACTATTTGTTTTTAAAAACTTCCCACTTGATATGCATAAAAATTCTTGGCCTGCTGCTCAAGCTGCAGAAGCTGCTGGGGCACAAAATAAATATTGGCAAATGCATGACATGCTCTACGAGAAGCAGGAAGAATGGGCCGAGCTGGCGAATCCAAATGATAAATTTGTAGCTTACGCCCGCGAAATCGGACTAGACGAGAATAAATTTAAAAGTGATATTGAGGCTAAGCGATACAAGGACCGGATACAGGCTGATGTTGACTTGGGTACAGCTCTGCAGTTGCCCGGTACACCCAGCTTTTACGTCAATGGCCAGCCGGTTAACTTGCAGTCAGGCATAAAGG
>CAZCIH010000107.1:0-2119 GCA_964498855.1 uncultured Candidatus Saccharibacteria bacterium
TCCGATCAGGTAGAGCGACTATCATTTTAATGCTCGCTTATGCGAGACACCAACTCAAGCTAAGGTGCCATACCATTCATGATAATAAAACTGTCAAAGTCTGTCATCACTGGAGACTCAGCCCACCAGCCAACGAATACCGATTCGCATCATTCTCGTATATAATTGTTGTTAAGTAACTTGGCCATAATAGCAAAAAACAGCCTCATTTACTAGAGCTTTTACAATCAAGACACTTTTTTGTATAATTAGCAAGTCTTTTTTGGCACCGTGGCGGAGTGGCTACGCAGAGGTCTGCAAAACCTTTTACACCGGTTCAATTCCGGTCGGTGCCTCCAAATTCGTTTTTGACATACAGCTCTATTAGGCAGCTTTCTGATCTTCTGGAGTAGCTTCTTCGGGACCCGCTGTTGATTGCTCTGAGGTAGTCGAAGTTGCTCCTTCTGAAGATTGCTCGGTGCTAGCTGATGAAACCTGCTCTGGCGACGAACTACTGGTCGATGCCTGTCCACCATCAAGGCCTTGACCATAGCGGTCGGCTGGATTAGCTACACCAGCTTCGCTCGCGCCACTCTTGAGATTATCCAGACGATCTTGTTGCTTATCCGTTGCAGAGGCCTGATTCTGCTCTCTGATGGCAGCTAATTCATCGGCTGGATTATTCTTCTGTGCTTCACCCTCAGGTTGGGTTGGCTTTTCACCATGTCCAAATAAGTTATTTAAAAATCCCATTTTACGTTTTCCCTCATTTATCCTACTATAGTTATAGCCTATTTTAGAGCTGATGTACATAATATATGCCCGGGTGGTGGAATTGGTATACACGAGGGACTTAAAATCCCTTGCCCTTGTGGCTTGCGAGTTCGAGTCTCGCCCCGGGCACCAAACAGGATTAATAATAAAAGTGATATCTACAGTAACAAATTTATATTTTTTTTATTTTTCAAGATAGACAATGAAAATATTTGATGGACAAAAAACTGCCGATAAAATTGCCAGCCAACTCAAACATGAAGCCAGCGACTTAAAAAAGATCGGTATCTACCCCAAGTTTGCTATCATATCAGTCGATCCAGACCATAAATCTCAAGCCTATATTCAGGCCAAACAACTACGTGGCAAGCAAATCGGTATCGACATCGAAGTCATCAAGCTAGATAATGTTTACCCCGATTCGATAAAAGCTATCATCGAACAACACAATCACGACCCATCGACTCATGGCATCATTATTCAGCTACCTCTCCCTCCCGCTATCAAAACCGATGAAATGATAGATATGATTAACCCCAAGAAGGATGTCGACGGCCTCACCTCAGCCAATACCAACAAAATAATGTCTGGCCATGAGCCATTCTTTTATCCAGCGACTCCTTTGGCAGTAAGAGAAATTCTCATCCAAAACAATATAGATATTGAGGGCAAGAAAATTGCCATCATCGGGCAAGGGCGGCTTGTTGGTAAGCCACTTGCTTCTATGCTAAAAAATGCCGGTGCTCAAATTAACACTGCAGATAAGAATACGGGTGATATTACTTCTATGACCAAGCCTGCTGATATCATCATCAGTGCCGCTGGCTCACCTCATCTCATCACCGCTGACATGGTCCCAGCAGGAGCAATTGTCATTGACGTGGGTATTAGTAAGCAAAAAAATCGCCAGATTGGCGACGTTGACTTTGACCACGTCAAGCATAAAGCTAGCCTCATCACCCCAACCATTGGCGGGGTCGGCCCGATGACAGTTGTGATGCTGATGCAAAATGTCATAGGGGCAGCAAAGCATGCAAAACGTCATAGAGGCAGCTAGAGATATTAAACAGCAATCTAAAAGATAAGCTCTGGGTTTAGCTCAGTAAATTCCTCAATCGAATCTATGGCAATACCTTTGTATTTATTATTTTCATCCTCCTTTGTATATAAAGTTATATGAGTAGGAGGTGCCAATACGCTGGTGGAAAGCAAAACATTCAATCTCTGGTAAAAGTCACCGATAGAGGGTAAATCGATTATTTGAATATATGACTCTTTATTACCGCTTAGCTTTTTTTCGGTTTTAGTTTTGCTCTCTATTACTTTTGAGACATGGTAGCAACGTGGCTCTATCTCAAAACCCCAA
>CAZCIH010000108.1:0-2074 GCA_964498855.1 uncultured Candidatus Saccharibacteria bacterium
TAATGGTGCTAATGACTTTATGCAACCGTTTCGTGGTATTTTTCCTACCCATCCAGTCGGTGAGACAGGGTACCTCAATTCCTCGATGCTATTTGCGATTATCTTCTACCTGCTTTTCGCCGCCGCTGTCAATGCGCTAATTAGCTATATCAATGTCAAAATGGTGAAGCATGAAAATGAGCTTGTTGAGCTAGAAAAGAAAAGCTCTTCGAGGGCGAAACAAGCAGAGTAAAATATCTACCAATTAGACCGAAGTGAAATTATAAGGTTATCGAGCGAGTTGTTTTTTAGTCAGAATATAGGCGCTAGAAGTGATCACGCATGTGCTTGTATGAGTAGTCCCATTTAGCATCAATTTTTTTATGTGGGTTGAATATGTTTTGAGGGTCAAAAATATTTTTAACATCGTGGAAGAGCTTAATCACTTCAGGCGAGTACATCTGGTCGAGGAATGGTCCACGAATCAAACCATCATTATGCTCACCGGATAGACTACCTTTAAAGGAAATAACCAGCTCATCGACTTCTTTCATGCAGACTGTAATTTTATCTCGTTCGCTTTTTTTCGTTAGATCCATCAGTGGAATAATATGAAAATTACCATCCCCCATATGGCCAGCAATGGTGTAGAGTAAGTCATATTTCTCTAGAATTGGCCGGAGCTTAGGCAAAAATTCTACCATTTGCTGCGGTGGTACGACCAAGTCATCGATAAACGGAGCGGTGTGCTTATCCTTGACATTTTTTCTGAGTAAATTAAAACTCTCACGGCGCATCAGCCAATATTTACGACTCTTAGCCTCAGTCTCAGCCTCCTGCATCGCTAGATCGTATGGCTTGAGTTTGTCACGAACCGTATCGAGCTTGGCTTTTATCTCTTCTTCATTCTCACCCTCAAACTCAACCATCATGATTAGCTTTGGCATTCCTTTATATAGCATCAGCACGTCAGGGATGAGTGATAAGGCTAGCTTGATGAATTCCTTCCAGCCGAGAGTCTTACGAAAAGTTGGGAAAAAGCGGATAGCCAGACCAAAAGTGTGGTCGTCAAAGGTTTCAAAGCTTGTCGGACCTAGTGGGACGACATCTTCGATGATGGCTCCTAGATGATCAAGTGATGGCACATATGCTACTAAAAGGCCAGAATGAGGCTTAGCTTCGACAAGACGAACCTCTATATCGGTAACCATGCCAAGGGTGCCCTGTGAGCCAATAAAAACTTTAGTTAAATCAAATATGCCTGTTTTTTTGTCATAGATATCCCAAAGTAAATAACCAGTTGAGTTTTTACTAACTTTAGGCTTAGCATTTTTTAGCAAGTTATAGTTTTTATTTACTAGATTAAATACTTGGCGATATATTTCACCTTCATAATCTTTCTGCGCCAGCTTGGCCTTAAGCTCAACCTTATTGAGAGGTTTGACTTCGTATTCATTGCCATCAGCTAAGACGACCTTAAGTTTAGTGACATAATTTTCAGTCTTACCATAAGCTAGTGATTTCTCGCCACCGGAATTATTTGAGATCATGCCACCGAGCGCACAGATGCCACGCGAGGCTGGGTAGGATGGTAGGAGCTTCTTTGATTTGAGCGTAATCGGCTCAAAGTCTCGATAGTACACCCCCGGCTCGACCTCGATGCGATCATCCTTTACTTCACCGATCCGTTTGAAATACCGCTCAAAAACCATTATCAGAGAATCATTAATCGCACCACCACTCATATCAGTCCCACCAGAGCGGGCAGTGATTGATAGTTCGGGTTGATCTTTCTTATGTCGGGAGACATACTTGACTATGTTTTTGACATCTTTAACGTCTTTGGGAAATAGTACGGCTTGGGGTTTTATCTCAAAAAGGCTGGTATCATGACTATAAAAACGTCGAGCTTTATTATCGACCCGAATATCACCTCGAAATCCCTTACCAATGTCTGCAATTTCAGTAGGTATTTTTTTTGCGCTTCTTTTTTGGAGTCGTTTTTTTTTTTTTTTTAAAATAATTATAAAAAAATTTATAAAAGTTTTTGTTATAATAAAAAAATAAGTAAAAAAAAGATAATATAGGCAAGAAA
>CAZCIH010000109.1:0-2046 GCA_964498855.1 uncultured Candidatus Saccharibacteria bacterium
TATTAGAGTGACACCTTTTCGCTTAGCTACATGGGTGGAGAAATTAATTCGTAACATTAAAGCCTCCACTCTGGACGGTTGATTGACCACCTTTACTCACTACAACATCCCAATAGCCAGCCTCTGCACCTGTCAGATCAAGTGTACCCGAGACAGTATTTCCATCTGGCATAGTAATCCCGCTAGCAACAATATCCGCATGGCCAGCCCGCCGCATCAAGAAAGTAGTAGAGCTGTTTAAATTATCCCCGCCAATATCTACCTGCACGGCACTATTGCCACTCGACGCACTATTAGGAGTAACCGTTTTAATGATTGGCCTAGTCGTTGGGCTACTATCAAGGGTTAGTGTGACGCTCAAACTTGCTGCTGGATTGAGCGTAAAAGGTTTATAAGGAGCACAGGCAACAATAGTGTAGTTTGATGCTTCAACGTCATATGAGTCCCATTCAAGGGCAGTAAAGCTTATTTCACCATTGCTATTAGTAGTTTTAGTACTAGTGAATTTATACACCGTTGGGGACGAGTTAATCGTTTTTTGACCATGTACATTCAAATTTACTCCACTAATCGGATTACCATTAACATCGATTGCTTTAATTGTCAGCACATTGGCAAGCTGATCAATTGCCATTGTCTGCGTAATAACTTGTTGAGCCTGAACATTGAAGTCAGGCTGGGTTGGGACCGGTGTTGCTCCATTGGCAGGATAGGTTTGATCCGAAGAGTAACCAGCTTTACTAACAACCAAATGGTAGCCCTGACTACTGTCAGGTGGCATCTTAGGAATTAAAACCTGACCTTGGCTATCGGTCGAGGTAGTAATATTGACCGCAGGGTTGGGGTTGTTATTGGTCAGCTGAACAGTGGCATCATTGACCGGATTACCATTGGCATCAATCACTTTTACAAGAATTATTCCGGTGTTTGTGGCAGTCTCGGCTACCTTACCGGCTACATTGGTGCTAATATCAGCTAATTTACGATTATCTGACTTAAGCCGAACCGTGACCGTAATTTTTTTATAGTCATAAGGGTAAAAATCCTGTGGCTTGCCATTGACTGTGCCATCAAAATTACCATCGAACTGATCATCAACGTAATCGATATCAGTGTGGACAACCATTTTAATTCCGTTTACGGTCACATCCTCATCGTCGACGATGTTACCGGCTGGGTAGATCGGACCATTGACGGTAGCTAAATTGTCATAAGGTAAATTACGTAGATTCTCTAGCTTCTCATTGGCCAGCCCCATCGCGATGGCTCTCGACTTGCCACTCGAGATGATTTGCATATTAAAGACTAAAACCGCCAAAACCGATAAAATTAAAATCGACATTAAGCTCAAACTAATAATGATCTCGATGAAGGTCGAGCCATTTTGATCAGCTAGACGATGTTTGAAGCAAAAACGCATAATAATTCTTCAAGCTCTATTATAGCGTAAAATGGCTATGCTTTTTAATAAATTCAAGGGGATAAAATAAAAAAATAACAAACTAAAACTATTGACATTTTTGCATTTTTAGGCTATTATTTCATTTATTGTTTCACTGGAGGGTGAAAGCCCTCCTTTTTTGTTGGCGATTTCAAGTCGCATCTATGAAGGTGGGCGGGAAATCATCCTTTATGTCAACAAATATTCGAAAGCGTAAATTGGCCCTAGTCATACCAGCCCACAATGAAGAGCTGGTGATTGCTAGTACAATCAGTTCTGCAATTGAAGCAGGGCAGTCAAAACGTGATATATACGTGGTCGATGATGCTTCAAGTGACAATACAGCACATATTGCCGCTCAATTACTTGGCAACCATAATGTTTTGCCAGTTAGCCATAGCGGTAAAGCGGGTGCAATAAAAAAAGCGGTTGAATTTTATAACCTGACAAATCGATATACCTGGATACATATTGCTGATGCTGACGGCACTTTTGCTCCAACTTATTTCAAGATTTTTCGCCAAAAACTCAAGCCTGAATATGCCGCAGCATGTGGCCATGTCCAGAGTCTTCCAGGAGGATGGATCAGTAAATATCGCACCTTT
>CAZCIH010000110.1:0-2041 GCA_964498855.1 uncultured Candidatus Saccharibacteria bacterium
GCTTATAAACACCGATTGTTTCAGCCCTCTTTCTTAATGTGTCATCAATACTTTCAAGTGACATAACCGCCTCCAGACAGATCTATTAACTGATATGTAGGCTTTAGGTTTTTATCCATATCGGTTGTGGTAATAATGGTTTGTTGGCCACTAATACTCGATACTAGATATTCTCGACGCTTACCATCAAGCTCGCTAAAAACATCATCAAGTAGTAAAATCGGTCTTTTAGCTAGCTTAGATTCAATAAAGTCTAACTCTGCTAGCTTTAGGGCTAAAACAATTGTCCGAAGCTCACCTCGAGAGGCAATCTGCGTAATATTATTACCTTTAAAAATAACACTAAAATCATCTCGGTGTGGCCCTATTGTAGTAAAGCCGGCGTGTAAATCTTTTTGCTGGCTATCTCTTATTTGATGCAATAGCTTAGACTTATTACTCATCGCTGTTGACTCATAGCTAATCTTCAAATCATCTTTTTTTCCAGAGATCTCATGATAATAATGTCGCATCAACTTCGCTATCATACCGATAAATTCCTGACGACTTTTAATAATATAGGTGGCGGGCTCTACTAGCTGTAAATCCCATATAAACAATTGATCATCAAGACTACGAATACCTTTTTGCCTAGACTGATGAAGTAAGCTATTGCGCTGCTTTAGTATTTTTCGATAAGCAGAAAGTGAGCTTAGATATTTTTTATCTATTTGTGCAAGAACAGAATCTAAATACTTGCGACGTACTGATGGTGGGCCAGTTAATAAATTCATATCATTAGGCTCAAAAATAGTGACTGGATTAATACCAACTGCCGAGGATAGTGGCTTTTTCACTCCTGACAAAAGAGCATTTTTGCGGTGTGAATCCCCATTTGTAACAAACCGTATCTCCTGCTCTATATTTTCAAAGCTAGCTACTACGCGGTAAAAGTCCTCACCAAAGTGGATTATTTCACTATCCTTAGCTCGAAAAGAGTGGGTAGTAGAGGCCACATAAATTGATTCAAGTAAATTTGTTTTGCCGACCGCATTAGGCCCCATTATTACCACTAGTGGTTGTTCAATCTCTAGCTTAAAGTTTCGATATGAACGAAAATTGGTTAGATCTAGATGGGTAAGCACTGGTCGATCTCACACCTTAGCTGCGTAGAGGCATAATAATATGAGTGTAGTCGATTGCTTTGTTTTTTTGCTGTGGCCGAATGCGACATGGGTCTAATTTATCATTTATACCAATTACAACCTGTTCGCTCTTAATAGCAGATAAAACATCAATCAGATACCGAGCATTGAGTGATATTTCACCAGGCGCACCATTAATTTTCACATCTATACTAGAACTATTCTCGCCAACTGATGTAGCACTACTAGCAATAGAAATTGAATCTGCATCAAACTTCATTTTTATAGTATTGGCATTCTCACGCGCAAATATACTAGCAACCTTAACTATATTCAATAAATCAGCTCTCTGCGCCACTACCTCGGTTTTAGATTGAGAGGGGATTATTTGTTTATAATCAGGGAATTTCCCATCAATTAGACGCGACACAATACTTATGTCACCAAGCTCAAAGATTGCTTCTGTCGAGCTAAACTTAAGCTCTATATTACCCTCATAATCTCCAATCACACGAATCAGCTCATTTATAGTACGTGCTGGTACGATAACCTTTGCATCCTTACTTTTTTTAATAGCGAGCTGGGTTTCTGCCAGGCGATAGCTATCGGTGGCCACAAGAGTTAATTTATCACCCTCGATAATAAATACTACACCAGCTAGAACCGGCCGTGACTCGTCGGGAGAAGCAGCAAAGACCACTAAATTCAGTTTCTCCATCAAACCGTCTGCTGAGATAGAGATACTCTGTGTTGCTTTAACCTCTGGTATTGCTGGAAACTCATCGGCAGCAATTCCATTTATTTGAGAGTCAAAATTTGTCGTCTTGATCATTAAATTATCACCAGAAGCTATGAGAGCGAGCTTGTCATTAGGCATACTCGACACAACGTCAGCCAGCAGACGAGCAGGAACACTT
>CAZCIH010000111.1:0-2012 GCA_964498855.1 uncultured Candidatus Saccharibacteria bacterium
AGCAATACAACAAAGGCAAGGCGAGAATTCTTGATAGCTACAATGCGCGACGTGGCAAAGCCAAAACTACCAAGCGTGAATGAGCGTATAGGATTGGTTAAGCCAGGTCAGGCTGCTCCGCCGAATCAGTTGATTTTTCCTCTGGCTCGACAAAGCCAATCGAGCGCTTAAACTCTTCAAATTCAGCCTTGCGCTGCTTTAGCAACTCCTCCTCAACATCAAGCCCACTCCTTATTACCTGGCAAGCTAGCTTATAATATTCAGCCTTGGGCGTAAAAATATCTTTTTCGGCCGCATGAACTGCCCTTCGAAGTTCTATTAATCCTTCCCCCTGTCCCTTAGCAACCTGAACCACCATTGCGTCGACCAAGCTTTCAAAATCTAGACTCGCAAGATTGAGATTGATTTCATCTTCTATCCTGGCTTGGCTTTCCCCTTTTGCCGCGCCAGCTGATCTTATTATATCTTCCACAAATATTCCTCCCATCGCAGCCACCCGAGAATCCAGGGCTAGATCTTTCATACGATCATTGTCTTTTTGCTCGATTGCCAACTCTATTTCCTTGATTGCTTCACCGGTTGCAGAGATCGCATACGCTTTCATTTCAAGGAACTGCTCTTCTCCTAAACACTCGTTGACACGCGCATACTGGGGCAATATCTCAACATTTTGTGCTTTTGCCTCCTGTAGGGCACGAGACCAAACGCGAGTTCTTTCAACATTTTTTTGACCATTTTTGATAAGTTCATCAATGTGCCTAGCGTATTTTGATCGATATTCTTCACTTTTCTCCTCATACTCCTTCATATCCTCTTGCACATCAATCTTACTATTATGCAAATTATCAAAATAACTATTGTATTTTATTTCTGACTTATACCGTTTCTCAGTGGGACGATACCTGCGCTCAGGAATCTCCGACGCAGCTCCAGCGGCAATCGCGTGATCGGCCTGTTGACGTAGCGCATCCTTAATATCTATGTCCCTATTCTCAGCTTCATTATGGTAATCGTCTACCACCTTCGAGCTTATGGGGCGGGGAAGCTGATTGGTTAAATCGGGCTCATAAGATAGACTCCCCTCGACATCGCGCGGTACGATTGGCTCACGGTCTTCGAGTGGAGTAGAGTGGCCTATGGCGTCGCCTTGACTCACCGTATCATCCGCCGGCTGCAAGTCTGGCGACTGGGCACTAAACTCATCTGGCAGATCAGAGTTTCTTAGATTTGGATCGGAGTGACTTGGATTGCCGGGTTCTTCGGGCATTATATTTTCCTTCTTATGTTTAATAGTTATCTTAATTTTATAATAAAGCAAAAAAAAAGCAAATCTGTTATGCTAACCGAACTTAACCTGACCCAAAACAACAAGTCGCGACTGAAGAACAAATAACACCGTGAGCCCAATGCGCCCTCGAAAAACTTCGAAGTTGAATAATGATTAAAAAGAAGTGAGCCTTGCCCGTTAGTGGATAGATTTCGAAAAGTACTCACTAGTTCGCTTTTTATGATGGCTGGACTGGTTTTTTAAGCCTGGAGCAACAAGCCTCCGCTATGGCATTGAACTCTAGAGTCACCACAAGTGGCGAGTTCTCGCTTAGTAACGAGAGTTGGCTTGTCAGCAACCACTTGCTTGCGAACTAGTGGCTCATGCTTTTGGCACTACCTTTTACGCCAAAAGATAGTAAAAAGAAGACTTTCATTACTTTTGCAAAGTAATAGAATATTTGGCTGTAATTCAAAAGTAGAAGAGGATTGTATAATTTAGGAATACAGATCATGAAACGCGCTCACTTGTTCACTATTTAGTGATGACACTTTAAATTACCAAGCAAACAACGACGACCGAAACGAGTTCAGGGTGACACCAATCTGTCAGTGTCAAATTATTTTCTCAGGGTGACGGGGAGGGGCGCAGATAGCACTGATCTATCGAGATAGCCAGAAAAATGTCTGTAGATCAAAAAAGACCCCTACCTGAAGGGTCTTTTTTATTAAGTCCGGCACTGTGC
>CAZCIH010000112.1:0-1982 GCA_964498855.1 uncultured Candidatus Saccharibacteria bacterium
TAATAATCCAAAAATTGTCGCCCCGGCCGCCAATCGCTTCGTAGCAACCACAGTCGAACACTATAAAAATCATCCAGCACTTGATACCTGGCAACTCGAAAATGAGTTCTTGCTCAAAGTCTTTGGTAAATGCCCCGTCCAAAACCTGACTCGAGAACAGCTCACCGCCGAGCTCAATACCTTACGCGCAATCGATGCGAAAAGACCAGTCTTGCTCAGTGCAAGTAATAATTATGGCCTGCCAATACTCGGGCCATTTAGCGGCACCTATGGCTTCTCGATGTATAAACGAGTATGGAATCCACACCTAGGCTACTTTACCTACCTCTACCCTGCTTGGTGGAGCTGGTGGCGAGCCTCTGTAATCAATCTCTTGTTTGCTCAAGAAATCCGCATCCATGAACTTCAGGCTGAAGCCTGGGGGCCAGTTGGCAATGAAAAGCTTAGCTATGAAGAATCGACCAAATCAATGAATCCGGACTATCTAAATAGTATCGTCGCCTGGGCTAGAGCCACCAAAATCAAGCGGATAGACCTGTGGGGAGTTGAGTGGTGGTATGATCAAAAAGTCAGGCTCAATCATCCTCAAATGTGGCAAGCGGCGAAAAAGATTATCCAAGACAGCCGTGCCCAAAATCACGAGTAATTATTTTATTCGGCCGCGCATAGCCTTTTGGTATACCGCCAGAGTATCTTTGGCTGACTGCTCCCAGCTAAACTGCTTGACCCTCTCATGGCCTAGCTTGCGCAATTGCTGGCGTCGAAAATCATCAGCTAGCAGGCTAGAAATCACTCGAGCCATTTGGTCTATGTCTTTGGGGTTGAAATATTCTGCTGCCAGGCCGATTGTCTCTGGCAAACAAGTAGCATTTGAGCTAGCTACCGGCAAGCCATAGCTCATGGCTTCTAGGGCTGGTAAGCCAAAGCCCTCTGAGAGTGATGGAAAGACATATAGGCTGGCCGATTTATATAGCCCGGCTAGCTCACGATCAGTTATATACCCTGTAAAAATAACTCTCTTTTCAAGCTTTGCCTTGGCCACATCCTTCTCAATTGTGGCATGAAAAGCATCTTTCTTGCCCGCAATCACAAGCTGATAATCCAGCATGTACTGTGTGATGATACGGCCAAAAGCCAAGATTAGTCGCTCTAGATTCTTATGCGGGTAAGCATTGCCGACATAAAGCAAGTAAGGCAGATTGATGCCATACTTGGCTCTGTCGAGACTGGCCCTTTGGTAAGGCTCTCGGGCAGCTTCGCGTACGATATTGAGTTTGCTTTTTGGCACATGGTATTTCTTGACAACTTCACTCGCCACGAATTCACTTGGCGTAATAATGGCACGTGATCCCTTCACGGCCCGGCGCAATACACTGCGCATTACTGCATCACGAGCATGATAGACAGCTCGCGAGTGTTTTTTGGTATTAATATTTTTAAAACGCAATAAAGTCAAATCATGAATCGTTACCACGAAACGACCACGATAGAGAATCGGCAAGTTGAAATTAGTAAAGTGTACCAAATCAGCCTTTAAGCTATTAATGAGCTTGAGCAGTTTTGTTTGCTCACGGCCGGTATACCAGGTTATGTTAGCGCTAATCAGCTCCAGATTCTTCGCCTTTAGGTCGATTTTTGGTCGATCCTCATCTCGCACCAGTAGTATGTAATGATTGTCATGATCAATCTCGAGCAGGCAACGGAGCATTTCTTCGATATTACGGCCAATACCAGTTTGCTTAATCCAACGCCCATCGATAACAATTCGCTTCATTGCTTCTGCTCCACCCATTTCCGTTTGCCCTTGATGACTTGGCGACTGATTTTGAGTAAAAACTGTGACCAACTAGATTTCCACCGCTGATAATAGATATCCTGTGAGGCAAAATATACCTTCTTGAGCTCGCTCGGATCTTTAATGCTCTGGCTCTCCAAATGAGTAACTTTAGAAGTCGGCAAGAAACGTATCTTATGCCCAGCGC
>CAZCIH010000113.1:0-1806 GCA_964498855.1 uncultured Candidatus Saccharibacteria bacterium
CCTGTCTTGGGCGATATGGAGATGACTGGGGTAAAGCTAGACACAAAATTCTTGGAAGTATTTGCCAGCCAAATAAATAAAAAACTAGCTGGCCTTGAAAAGGCTATCTGGGACGAGGCTGGTGAGCATTTTAATATCAACTCGACTCAACAGCTCAAGGTGGTGCTGTTTGAGAAGCTTAAGATTGATGGAGCCTCCCTGAAAAAGAATAAGACGGGCCTTTCGACGGCCGCCAAAGAGCTTGAGAAGCTTCGTGGTAGTCATCCGATTATTGATCATCTGTTTGAGTATCGTGAGGTCGCCAAGCTTAAGAGTACGTATGTTGATACATTACCATTGCTGGTCAATCAGACTAGTGGTCGTATTCACACCAGCTACAATCAGGCTATAGCTCAGACTGGTCGGCTATCTAGTACTAATCCAAATCTACAAAATATCCCTATTCGTACTCCTCTAGGCCGAGAGATTAGGCGGGCTTTTGTTTCTGATCGGGGCAAAATTTTTATCAGTGCTGATTATTCACAGATCGAATTGCGCTTAGCGGCTGCATTGGCCAATGACCAGCCAATGATTGAAGCATTTAAGCGTGGTGCTGACATTCATGCTTTGACGGCTTCCCAGATGTTTGGTGTTGATATTAAAGACGTTACAAAAGAGCAACGCTACGGTGCTAAAACGATAAATTTCGGTGTTTTATACGGTATGAATCCACATGGTCTCTCGGTTGCTACAGGTATGACATTTGAAGAATCTAAGGCGTTTATTGACCGCTATTTTGAAGTACGCCGAGGTATCGCTGAATATATTGAAAAAGTTAAAAAGCAGGCTCACGAGCAAGGTTATACCGAAACAATATTTGGTCGTCGTCGACCTTGTCCTGAGGTTAATTCCAAAAATTTTGTGGTACGCTCGGCAGCTGAGCGAGCGGCTGTGAATATGCCTTTGCAGGGGACTGCGGCAGATATGATGAAACTTGCCATGATCGAGCTAGCATCCAAATTACCAGCCGATGCGGCGATGATATTGCAGATACATGACGAATTAATCGTCGAAGCTAATCAGGCAGGTGCTGATGATGTGACGGCGGTGATGCGACAGGTGATGGAAGGGGTGCATGAATTTGCTGTACCAATTGAAGTCGGGATTAGTATGGGTCGAAGTTGGGGAGAGCTGGAGTAGCTGAGTAAACTTGTTTCGCTCTTTCTAGAGCTCATCAGAACGACTTTCTATTCGTTGACAAGTTTAGTGAACGAAGGAGGGCGGATTCCCTCCTTCGTTCCTAGCCTCTATCTAGTGGAGAGGCCTATCGGCCAAACTTCTTGGCCAGCTCGAGGATGAGATTGACCTCTCTGGTGGAGAGGACAACTCCCAAATTCTGGCCATCAACGACCAGATCTCGAGCTTGTCCGAGGATCTTGCTGACCTCGCCCCAGGCAGCGAGATGCTCATCGAGGTGCTCCAAGATCTTGAGCGCCTCGTCGATCAGCTCGTCCTCGGTCTTGGTCGCCTTTACCTTCACCTCAGCAGGCTCGACGACCACTTCGGCATCTGGCTTCTCCTCAGACACCTCCTGGTCTCTGGTAGCTAGCTCATGTGCTAGGTCGAGGATGAGGTCCTCGGCTGACTCGAAGCCCAGGAAGCTGGCTATCTTTTCCAGGTTTGCCGGAGTTGGCTTGCATTTACCGCACTCCAGGTTGGAGACAGTTCCCCCAGATACCAGGATCACTTTGGCCAGATCCGTCTGATTCATCCCGGCAGTCTGTCGCTTGTCGCGGACTCTCTGCCCAAGAAGGATCAGCTCTTGCT
>CAZCIH010000114.1:0-1078 GCA_964498855.1 uncultured Candidatus Saccharibacteria bacterium
AGATAGAAAATGTGCAAGGACAGAAGAAAATTTTTGACCAACTGCTCAAGGTCAAGGCAGTGGTTCAGACGAGTCGTGGCTCTGAGGTGATGATATCAGATGAGCTGACTCGGCCATATCACCCAAAAGCCTATAGCCAGCTCAAAGTTGTCGCCACCGAGCGCTCGGCTGTACCTGAGATAAGGAAGCAAATCGAGGCTCTCGGCTTTTCGACCGCCTCACCACTCGATACCATTTCTCAGATTAATGAGGTCTTTCGCTTCTTCAATATCATCCTTGTTGCCTTCGGTGGAATCGGCATGATTATCGCTATCTTGGGGATGTTTAATACTCTGACGATTAGCTTATTAGAGCGGACTGGTGAGATTGCCCTCTTGCTCTCAGCCGGGGCGAGGAGTAAAGATATTACGGTCTTATTTGTGTTCGAAGCTCTAGCACTATCCTTGATTGGCGGTGTGGTCGGCATAACTGGTGCTGGCCTGCTGGGAGTGGTGATTGATCAAATATTCAATCAGTTGGCTATTAGTCGAGGAGTAGCTGGTCAGTTTAGCTTCTTTTCGATGCCACTCTCTCTAATTTTTGGGGCACTAATATTTATCTGTGCGGTTGGCTTACTGGTGGTCTTATATCCAGCTTATCGAGCCGCACACATTGACCCGATTGAGGTCCTGCATCACGATTAGCTCAAGGGGTGGGTAAAAAAATATCGTTTTCGGCTAAAAAAAACGAAAAAGTAGTCGTTTTTTATTGATTATTCTTATGGTCAAAGTATAATAATTATGAAGCGTAAAAAGTACGGAAAAGTTTTCATTTGATCTAGATGGGTAACTCGATAAAATACAAAATAAAATCTTCGGGTCGAAAGACTGTAGCCAAGACCAAATCTGGTGCCAAGGTGGTAGGGGGTTCGGCGCTTTTAGTTGGTGTCTGGAGTAAGGCGGCAGCTGGTCGGACTCGAGCTAAAACGACTACCAAAATGCATCGACGTCTCGAGCGTAAGGTAGGTTGGTATGGTAATTGGCATCAGCAAAAATATCATCAGCATGTTCACTACTCAGCTTTAGCGCTGTTTCTGGTG
>CAZCIH010000114.1:1088-1692 GCA_964498855.1 uncultured Candidatus Saccharibacteria bacterium
TTTGACACCTGGAATTTTTCAAATCCAAGTGACTATAGTTTGTCTGATTCCTCTTCGATTGAGATATCTGGCAATACAGCTCGCTTGAAGGCGAAGAATTATACCACCGATGGAAATACCAAAGCCCTTTTTCATCTAGATGATGGCTCGGGCTCAACTTTGTCCGATTCCTCGGGTAATTCCAATAATGCCACTGCCACCGGCTCACCATCGTGGGTTACGGGCAATCTAAATGGTGCCCTGTCGCTCAATGGTACCAGCCAGTATGCTTCCGCGCCTGACTCGAGTTCATTGTCACTGAGTGGGTCTAACACTCTTGAGGCTTGGGTAAAATTCTCAAATCCTTTTAGCGCCGGCAGTTCGCAGTACCGCCAGACGATATTAGATAAGGGGCAATATCAGCTTTATTACGACAACGAAACCGGCAAAGTTACCTACGAGCTAGAAAACTCTGGGGCGAATTCTTGGACTCAGCAAGCTGGTTATGACATGTTGGCTAATAATGGCGCCAAGGTCAATCGCAGTTGGGATCAAAACAGCAAACAGTACATTAACGAAACTGTCAAAATGGGTGGCGATATTTATACGGCCTTGGGCGGTAGCA